>JAJAZM010000032.1 GCA_026785645.1 Sphingomonas bacterium
ATTGCCTAGGCTTCGCGTCTAGACCGGATGTTAACCGGGCGGCCCTAGCGTGACGCGATGGGCAGGGTGATTTCCTTCGAGGAGCGCGCGGTGGCGCGGTTGCGTGATCGGCTGGGCGAAGCCGAGACCGCGCGCGCCGATCTGCTCGCCTTCGCACGCGGCCATTCGGGCGCGGTGGCGTCGATCCATGGCGCGATGCTGAGCGCGCTCGAGGCCGACAGTCTCGACGACTTGCTGACCGTCGTGACCTACGACTGGCCGGCGATATTGGGACTCGATTCGGTAGTGCTTGCGCTGGTCGTCGGCGACCAGGCGTTCCGCGCCGACCGCATCGGGATCGACGTAATCGCGCGGCCGATCGTCAATCGCGCGATGCAATCGATCGGCGCGGTCGAATTGCGCAATGTCGAACGCGGTCATCCATTGTTCGGCGAAGGGGCCGCAGCGATCCGATCCGAAGCCCTGATCCGGATCGAGTCGCCCGCGCCCCTGCCCTATGGCTTGCTCGCGCTCGGCCAGCATGGCGAGCAGACCTTCGAGACTCCGCACGGCGCCGATCTATTGTTGTTTCTCGGGCAGGGACTGAGCGCTATGATCAAGCGATGGGCGATGACCGAGCCAGCCAGCAGCTAGAGGATCACCCGGCGCGGGCATTGGCCGCGCGCTGGCAATCATTCCTGGCCCACGACCGCCGCCGGTCGCCGCATACGGTGCGCGCCTATGTCGCCACTGCGCATCGCTTCATCGACTTCATCGGCCACTATCGCGGCGAGGAAATCGGGCGGTTCGGGCTGCTCGCCATCGCCGCAGCGGATTTGCGTGCCTTTCTCGCCGAGCGGCGTGGTGGGGGACGCGATGGTGGAGGTTTGGGGCCGAGCAGCGCAGCGCGCGAAATGTCGGCGGTGCGCGCCTTTTTGACCTTCGCTGCCGAAGATGCCGGCAATGTCGCGCAATTGCCGCGCACCCGCGCACCCAAGCGCCCTCGCACTTTGCCGCGCCCGGCGAGCCCGGCCGACGCCATGGCGCTGGCCAAGGAGGCTGGGGCGGCGAGCGACGACTGGGTCGGCAAGCGCGACCTGGCGATCTTGCTGTTGCTCTATGGGTCGGGACTGCGGGTGGCCGAAGCGATGTCGCTGACCGCCAATGTGCTTCCGATCGGTCGCATGCTGCGGGTGACGGGCAAGCGCGGCAAGACTCGGGTGGTGCCGGTGGTCGAGGCGGTGCGCGAGGCGATCGGGGCTTATGCCGGGGAGTGCCCGTGGCCGCTGGTCGGCTTGACGCCATTGTTCGTCGGGGTGCGCGGCGGGCCGCTCAATCCCGACCTGGTGCGGCGCGCGGTGCGAGCCGCGCGGCACCGGCTGAACCTGCCTGACAGCCTGACGCCGCACGCGCTTCGCCACAGTTTCGCGACGCATTTGCTGGCGGGAGGAGCGGATTTGCGCTCGCTCCAGGAATTGCTCGGCCATGCCAGCCTGTCATCGACCCAGATTTATACCCAGGTCGATGCCGCGCAATTACTCGACATTTACCGCAATGCGCACCCCCGGGCCTGATCAGGCCGGTGGATCGCCGGGTTTTACGGTGCCAGTGGCGGGATCGATATTGCGGTGCGTCCACAGGCGATGGACGTAGCCGATGGCGAGCACGATGAGGATCGCGTTTGACGCCGGGCCGATGACCTTGTCGATGTCGCGATAGCTTTCGCCGAGCTTATACCCCGCGCCAGCGAGGATCGCGGTCCACCCTGCGGTGCCAAGCGTCGACGCGATGACGAAGGTCAGGAAGCGCATCTTGAGCAGCCCGGCGGGAACCGAGACGAGGCTTCTAACGGTCGGCAACAGGCGGCCGAGAAAGACGAAGAAGGTGCCGTTCTTGCGAAACCAATGCTCGGCGCGCTGGAGCTCGGGCCAGGTGATGGTCAACCAGCGCCCCCAGCGGCGGACGATCGGCTCCAATCGGGCGATTCCGAGCGCTCGGGCAGCAAGATACCAGACGATGTTGCCGAGCATCGCCCCGGCAGTGCCGCTGGCGACGACCAGGCCGTAACTGAGCTTGCCCTGGCCCGCGGCAACGCCCGCGACCGGCATGATCACTTCGGACGGGATCGGCGGGAAGATCGTCTCGAGGAACATCAGGAAGCCGATGCCGAGATAGCCCGATTGCTCGATCAGGCGGATGACCCAGTCGGCCATGTCTCAGTCCGCCCGGCCAGCAAGGCGGGCGTCGATGGCGTCCCAGATCAGCGCCGGCGTGTCGGTGCCGTTGAAGCGGTCGATCGCGACAATCCCGGTGGGCGAGGTGACGTTGATCTCGGTCAGCATGCCGCCGATCACGTCGATCCCGACGAAGATCAGGCCGCGTGCGCTAAGTTCGGGCCCAAGCGCGGCGCAGATTTCCTGCTCGCGGGGGCTTAGCGCGGTGGCTTCGGCGGTGCCGCCGGCGGCGAGGTTGGAGCGGATTTCGCCGGCGCCGGGGCGGCGGTTGATCGCGCCGGCGACCTTGCCATCGACCAGGATGATACGCTTGTCGCCCTGGGCCACGGCGGGCAGGAAGGCTTGCGCGATATAGGGTTCGCGCCACACTGCGCCGAACAGTTCGGCCAGCGCGGCGAGGTTGCTGCCGTCGCGGCCGATGCGGAACACCGCGGCGCCGGCATTGCCATGGAGCGGCTTGACCACGATCTCGCCATGGGTGGCATGGAATGCGCGAAGCGCGTCGAGCGAGCGGGTGATCAATGTCGGCGGCATGAAGCGCGCATAATCGAGCACGAACAATTTCTCGGGCGCGTCGCGGACCGAGCGCGGATCGTTGACCACCAATGTCTCGCCAGCGATCCGTTCGAGCAAATAGGTGGCGGTGATGTAGCCGATGTCGAACGGCGGATCCTGGCGCATCAAAATGACGTCAACGTCGGCGGCGAGATCGAGCGTGACCGGATCGCCGGCGGTGAAATGATTGCCTTGCTCGCGGCGCACCTCGACGGGGCGAGCGAAGGCGCGGACGTGGCCGTCTTCATAGCTCAGCGCATCGGCGAGATAGTGGAACAGTCGGTGCCCGCGGGCCTGCGCGGTGAGCATCAGCGCGAAACTCGAATCGCCAGCGATGGCGATCGATTCCATAGGATCCATTTGGACGGCGACGGTCAGGCTCATGGCTAAGGGCGCCTAATGATGGCGGCGGGCTTTGTCACCCTAGCCAGACATTGGCGAGGTGGAGCGGCCAATGGCCGGGGACGATGAAGATGGCGTCGATTCGGATGTCGTCGCCGGGTCGAGCGTAACGCGGGGCGAGCTGCTCGGCAGCGAAGGCGACGCGGCGCAATCGATATTGGTCGAGCGAGATCGCCGCCGAATCGCGGGTGGCGCGCTGCTTGACCTCGACGAAGGCGACCATCCGCCCACGCCGGGCGACGAGGTCGACTTCGCCGCCGCGCATTCTCATCCGCCGGGCGAGGATTCGCCAGCCATGGAGCCGGAGCCACCAGGCGGCAATGGTCTCGGCGCGGCGGCCGCGCTGCTCGGCGCGATGGCGGTTCAAGAAGCGGGTCCGAGCGCCAGGGCGCGGGCGTAGGCACGCTTGCGCGGGATATTAAGCCGCTCGGCCACGTCCTTGGCGGCGCGTGACGGGGTGAGCGTGGCGAGCGCGATGCGCAGCGCCTCGTCGAGCGCTTCGTCGCTTGCGGCTTGCTGCTCGGCGGGCGGGCCGACGACGATCACGATTTCGCCGCGCGGCGGAGCGTCGGCGTAGCGGGCGGCGAGATCGGCGAGCGGGCCGGTGACGGTCTCCTCGTGCAATTTGCTGATCTCGCGGATCACCGCAGCATCGCGTTGGCCGAGCCCGGCGGCGAGCGCGGCGAGGCTCTCACCAAGTCGCGGGCCGCTTTCGTAGAACACCAAGGTGGCGCGGATCGCGGCAAGCTCGGCGATCACATTGCCGCGGGCCTTGGCTTTGGGTGAGAGGAAACCGGCGAACAGGAAGCGATCGGTCGGGAGGCCGGCCAGCGTCAGCGCGGCGATTGCAGCGCAGGCGCCGGGGATGGTGTGGATGGCATGACCAGCGGCGCGCGCGGCGCGGACGAGCTTGTAGCCGGGATCGGAGATAAGCGGGGTGCCGGCGTCGCTGACCAGCGCCACCGCCTCGGTCCCCAGCCGGGCGAGGATGCGCATCCGTTCGGTCTCGCTGCTATGGTCGTGATAGACCGCCATTGGCGCGGTGGCCTGGACGTGGGCGAGCAATTTGGCGGTAACTCGTTTGTCCTCGGCGAGGATCAGGCTTGCACCGCGCAAGGTGTCGGCGGCGCGCGCCGTCAGGTCGGAAAGATTGCCGATCGGGGTGGCGACGATATACAGGCCGGGGGTGAGTGGGGCGGACATCAGGAACGATCATGGCACTTTCCGTTGAATCCCGGCAAGCTCGACGCGCATCTTTGGCCTTGCTCGCCGCTTGCGCGGTCGCTTTGGCGAGCTGCCAGACCGGTGCGCCGATACGGCCGGTCGGCCCGGCGCCGGTGGGTCCAGCCGACAATGTCGATGCGCCGCGTCACCGCGTGGCGCTGATCATCCCGCTGAGCGGCGCGGATGGCGGGGTCGGCACCTCGATCGCCAACGCCGCCAATCTTGCGCTGATGGACAGCGGCGACCGGTCAATCCGGTTGATGACCTATGACAGTTCACTCGGCGCGGGCGCGGCGGCGGAGCGCGCGATCGCCGAGGGCGCCGAACTGATCCTCGGGCCATTGCTTGCAGACGATGTGCGCGCGGTGAGCCCGGTGGCGCGGCGCGCCAATGTGCCGGTGGTGGCATTTTCGAATGACAGCAGTGTCGCAGGCGGCGGCACGTACATCCTCGGCTTCACCCCGCTGCAGGCGATCGAGCGGGTGGTGCGTTACAGCCGCGGCAAGGGCGCGGCGCGGTTCGGGGCGCTGGTTCCGACCGGGCTGTACGGCCAGCGCGCGGCGCAGGCGATGCTCGCGTCAGTGCGGTCGTCGGGCGGTCAGATGGCGGTGCTCGAAACCTATAATCGTTCGTTGCCAGCGGCGCGGGCAGCGGCGGCGAGCCTGAGCAACAAGGGCAATCTGGACGCGGTGCTGATCGCCGACAGCGGCAAGATTGCGGCGGTTGCAGCAGCCGCGATACGGCCCGGGACGCGGCTGCTGGGGACTGAATTATGGGCCAATGACCGCACGCTCGGCGCCACCCCGCGATTGCGCGGCGCGCTCTATGCGGCGGCCCCCGATGCGCGCTTCACCCAGCTCGTCGGACGTTACAAGGCGCGCTTCGGCAAGACCCCGTACCGGCTCGGCAGCCTTGGCTATGATGCGATCCTGCTGACCGTGCGCGCCAGCCGGACGTGGCCGATCGGGCGGCCGTTCCCGGCGCGGAGCCTGATCGATCGCGACGGTTTTGCCGGGGTCGACGGGATTTTCCGCTTCGGCCGCGACGGCATTGCCGAACGCTCGCTCGAGGTGCGGCAGGTGACCGCGACCGGGACTACGCTAGTGTCCCCGGCGGCGACCAGCTTCGCCAAGTAAGCCGCTTGTAACATTGCTGTTATGAGATCATCCTTCCGGCCGAATGAATCGGAGGAGGAATCGATGATTTCAATCGTGGTGGCAGGCGCAATAGGGCTGGTCGCGCTCCAGTCGGGAATCGATATCCCGCGCAAGAATTTCGGGGGATGTCTGAGCAGCGCACTGGATTCGGCAATGGCCCAGAAAATCACCGTCGCCGATTATGGCGCATTCGTTCTCAAGAGCTGCGATTCACAAGCCAACAGCCTGAAGAGCGGGCTGGTCGGGTTCGATGTCAAGAATGGCATTGCACGGACCAGGGCGTCGGCCGACGCGCAGGCGCAGATCGATGAATATCTGGTGATGGCCGCCGAGCGCTATGAGTCGCGGGTGGGCAAGCCCACGGTCGCGGCGGTTGCGCCAGCAGTGACAGCGGTTACCCCGGCATCGGCGCCCAAGCGCTAGGCAATCAGGCGGCGATCTCGGCGAGGATCGAGTCGAGCAGCAGCCGACCGCGCTCGGTGGTCGCGAGGCGCGGGCCGTCGCGAGCAAGCAGGCCGTGGCCGACGAGGCGATCGACCGCGGTCTGATCGACAATCGGTCTTTCGAAGCGTGATTCGAGCGCGGCTAGATCGATCCCCTCGGCGAGGCGGAGACCCATCACTAGTGCCTCGCTGGTGCCTTCTTGCTGGGTCAGTGCTTCCTCCTCGACCAGGCCGTGGCAATTGCGCGCGACGGCATTGAGGAAATTCTCGGGCTTCTTGTGGCGGACGGTGCGCATGCCGAGGCGGCGGCCGTGGGCACCAGGGCCGATCCCCGCATAATCGCCATAGCGCCAGTAGGTCAGGTTATGGCGGCTTTCCGCGCCGGGACGGGCGTGGTTCGAGATTTCATAGGCCGGGATGCCGGCGGTGGCGGTGCGCTCCTGGGTGAGTTCGAACAAGGTTGCGCTGGTCTCGGAGTCGAGCGGCTCGAACTCCTGTTTGGCAACCATCGACGCGAAGCGCGTCCCGGGCTCGATGGTCAGCTGGTAGAGCGAGAGATGCTCGGTGCCGAGGGCGATCGCGCGGTCTAGGTCGCGCGACCAGCTTGCCCCATCGTCGCCGGGGAGCGCGTAGATCATGTCGAAGCTGACCCGGTCGACCGCGGACTGCGCCGCCGCAAGCGCGCGCTGCCCCTCGTCGGCGCTGTGGGCGCGGCCCAGGAAGGCCAGCGCGGTATCATCGAAGCTTTGCAGGCCGAGGCTGATTCGGTTGACCCCGGCACGTGCGAGATCGGCGAAGTTGGCGGCCTCGGCACTGTTGGGATTGGCCTCGAGGGTGATTTCGAGGTCGGCGCTGGCGGGCCAGTGGTGCTGCGCGGCGACGATTACTGCTTCGACCGTAGCGGGGGGCATCAGCGACGGGGTGCCGCCGCCGAAGAAGATCGAGGTCAGGCGGCGGTTGGGGAGGAGCGCGGCTTCATGCGCGAGATCGGCGAGCAAAGCGTCGTGCCAGGCGGCCTGGTCAACGTCATCGCGGACGTGGCTGTTGAAGTCGCAATAGGGGCATTTGGATACGCAGAATGGCCAGTGAACGTAGAGGGCGAGGGACTGTGCTCCCTCACCTTCCGTTTGTGTCGGGCGAAGTCGAGACACGCTTACACCACGTCCCTCGACTACGCTCGGGACAAACGGAAACATTATTCTCCTAATGCTCCGACCAATAATTTGAACGCTTCCGCCCGGTGGCTGATGGCGTGCTTGGCGGCAGGTTCGATCTCGCCGAAGGTCCGGTCCATACCGGCGGCGACAAACATTGCGTCATAGCCAAAGCCATTGTCCCCGCGCGGCGGCCAGACGAGGGTGCCGTGAACTTTGCCCTCGAAGCTTTGTACTTCGCCGTCGGGCCACGCCAGCGACAAGGCGCAGACGAAATGGGCGTCGTGGCCGGAATCCTCGTCCGCTGCCTCGACCTCGCGCCAAACCCGCTCCATCGCTCGGCCGAAATCGCGGGTGCCGGCGTCATCTTCGGCCCAGCGCGCGGAGAAGATTCCGGGCAGACCGTGGAGCGCATCGACGCAAAGTCCGCTGTCGTCCGCAAGCGCGGGAAGACCCGACAGATCGGCCGCCGCACGCGCTTTCAATTCGGCATTGTCGACGAAGGTGACGCCGATTTCCTCGGGCTCGGGAAGATCGAGCTCGGCAGCGCCGACGCACTCAATGCCGTACGGTGCGAGCAATTCGCGAATCTCACGTAATTTTCCGGAGTTGTGAGTCGCGATGACCAGCTTCGGGCCGATCTTCTTCATCGGCCTGTCGCCGCCAGCTGCGCCTTGAAGATGTCGCTGCAGCCGATCTTGGCGAGGCGCAGCAGTCGAAGCAGGGCTTCGTCGTCGAAGGTCGCGCCTTCGGCCGAAATCTGCGCCTCGACGATCGCGCCGTCGCCGGTCAGCACGAAATTGCCGTCCGACCCGGCCGAGCTGTCCTCGATATAGTCGAGGTCGAGCACCGCATTGCCATCATGAATGCCGCACGACACGGCGGCGACCTGGGTCTGGATCGGATCGACCGCAAGGTTCAATTTGTCGACCGCGATTCGCAATGCGACCCACGCGCCCGAGATTGATGCGGTACGGGTGCCGCCATCGGCTTGGATTACGTCGCAATCGACCACGATCTGGCGCTCACCGAGGGTCTTGAGGTCGACCACGGCGCGGAGGCTGCGACCGATCAGCCGCTGGATTTCCTGGGTGCGGCCCGACTGCTTGCCCTTGGCCGCCTCGCGATTGCCGCGGGTGTGGGTGGCGCGGGGGAGCATGCCATATTCGGCGGTGACCCAACCCTGGCCCTTGCCACGAAGGAAGGGCGGAAGCTTGTCCTCGACGGATGCCGTGACCAGCACGCGGGTGTCGCCGAAGCTGACCAGGCAGCAGCCCTCGGCATGCTTGGTGAAGCCGGGCTCGAAGGTCAAAGCTCGCATCTGGTCGAAAGCGCGGCCGCTGGGGCGCATGATATTCTCCTGGACGATGGTTGCGGGCTCCCTAGACCGAGCAGCGGCGCAATCCTAGATGGGACGCACCATGATCACCGCGCTTCCCGAACTGACCGACCGCATGCGCCAGATTTTCGGGCTGGTGGTCGATGCCTATATCGAGCGCGGGGTTCCGGTCGGGTCGAAGATGCTGGCGGGCAATGTCAGCCTGTCGCCGGCCTCGATCCGGGGGGTGATGCAGGAATTGGAGGAGCGCGGGCTGCTGACCCATCCGCATACCTCCGCCGGGCGGGTGCCGACCGAAAGCGGGCTTCGGCTGTTCGTCGACGGGATCATGCAGGCGACGCTCCCCGCCGCCGCCGAGCGCGCGCAGATCGAAGCGCGGATGGAGCGGCACGGGTCGATCGAGGATGCGCTGACCGGGGCGACTGCGGCGCTGTCGGGCCTGTCGGCCTGCGCGGGCGTGGTGTTGACCCCCAAGCGCGAAATGCGGCTGAAGCAGTTGAACTTCGTGCCGCTGTCGACCACCCGCGCACTGGCAGTACTGGTCGGGATGGACGGCGCAGTCGAGAATCGGATGGTCGAGCTCGCCCAGGGGACGAGCGCGGTGGCGCTGGCCGAAGTCGCCAATTACGTCAGCGCGCGCTTGTCGGGGCTGACCTTGGGCGAGGCCGAGGTGCGCTTGCGGCTGGAAATCAGCGAGCGGCGCGAGGCGATCGACAGCGCGGCGGCCGAGCTGGTCGCCTCGGGGCTCGCCGCGTGGAGCAAGGATGCGGCGCAGCGCCCGGTGCTGATCGTTCGCGGCCAAGCCAATCTCATCGACCAGGCGGCGGCGGAGGATCTCGAGCGGGTCCGCAAATTGCTCGACGAGCTCGAGGATCGACAGGAGATTGCGAGGCTGCTCGAGGGCGCGCGCGATGGCGACGGGTGCCGGATCTTCATCGGATCGGAAAATAGAATGTTCGCTTTGTCGGGCTCGAGCGTTATCGCCGCACCCTATCGCGACAGCGACGATCGGGTGGTCGGCGTGGTCGGCGTGATCGGTCCGACGCGGTTGAACTACGCACGCGTGGTCCCCATGGTTGATTTTACAGCCCAAGCACTGACGAGATGGATGACATGAACGAGAATGAAGAATATTATCACGATGAGGCCGAAGCGATCCGCGCCGAGACTGCGGCCCATGCCCCCGAGCTGGCCGAGCATGACCGCGTGGCCGAGCTCGAGAAAGCGCTAGAGGACGCCAAGTCGAAGGCGCTTTACGCCGCCGCCGAGCAGCAGAATGTCCGCCGCCGGCTGGATAAAGAGATGGCCGACGCGCGGACCTATGCCGCGGCGGGTTTCGCGCGCGACATGCTGGCGATCAAGGATCATATCGACCGTGCGCTGACAGCGGTGACCGCCGAACTTCGCGCCGATATGACGGCAGCCAACTTCCTCGCCGGGATCGAGGCCACCGCGCGCGAGCTTGATTCGGTATTCACCCGCAACGGAGTCGAGCGGGTCGCAGCCAAGGGCCTGCCGCTCGATCCGCATCGCCACCAGGCGATGGTCGAGATCCCGAGTAACGAAGAGCCGGGAACAGTGATCGAGGAAATGCAGGCGGGTTATGTGATGAAAGATCGGCTGCTCCGCCCGGCGCTGGTCGGGGTGGCGAAGAAGCCCGACTAATGGACGGCGCGGGCCTGCGTCGTGGCCTTGGTGGCGAGGGTGAAACGGGGCTCGGTCTGCGCGCCGCCTGACGCGGCGATCTCGGCGGCGATCCGGCCGACTTCGGGGCCGTGCTTAAAGCCGTGCCCCGATCCGCCACCGACCAGGATGACGTTGCTCATCGTCGGGTGGCGGTCGATCAGGAAGTCGCCGTTCGAACTATTCTCATATTGGCAGACGCGGCTTTCGGTCAGCGGCGCGCTGCGAAGCGACGGGAAGCGGCGATCGCGGAAGGCGATGATTTCGGCCAGCGCCGCGTCGGTCGGCTTGCGCGACTGAATATCGGGATCGACCCGCACGCCATGGGTATCGCGCGCGAACTTGACCCCGCGCCCTTCGAGGTCGGGGAAGCCATAATAAAGGTCGCCGCCATTCATGTCGGCCCAGCCGGGCATCGCGCCGGGCCCGAACCTTTTGTCGCCAGCGGGCGCGGCGAAGAAGAACACTTCCTGGCGCGTGGCGAAAATGCGGTCGGCGAGGAGGGCGGGGAAGGTCTTTCCGAGCCACGGGCCGAGCGCGAAGACGAACTGGTCGGCCTCGAGCAGGCTGTTGTCGGACAAGCGCAGATTGGTCAGTTTGCCGCCGCGTGATGCGCCTGGGCGGGCTTCGGCGTGCCGCCAGTGACCGCCGGCGCGGACGAAGCGGTCGACCAGGGTCTGGACCGACCGTCGTGCCATCAGCGCGCCGAAGCCGGGCTCGATCAGTCCGGTCGTAATCCCGGTGAAGTCGATCGCCGGATAGCGCCGCGCCATCTCGGCGGGGGTCAGTTCCTCGGTCGGAAGCTTGAGCCGCCGCGCCACCGCGATCGAGTCGGTGAGATAGGCGTCGCGTGCGGCGGAGAAGAACAAAACGCCGGTTTCATGAAAGATCGGCAGGCCCGAGACGAGGCTGAGATTTTTCCACTGAGACAGGCTGTCGCTCGCCATTCGCGCGTAAATCTCGTCCTTGCCATAGGCGGCGCGGGTCATCCGCGATTCGCCGCCCGAACTGGCGCGACTGTGGGCCGGGCCGTGCGCGTCGATCAGCGTGACCTTATGCCCTGCGGCCAACAGATGATGCGCGGTCCAGGCGCCGAAGACGCCAGCGCCGATCACCGCGACATGGCCCTTCGATCCGTTCGGTGCGGCGCCGAGCAACGACGCCGACACTGAAACGCCGCCCGCCCCGGTGAGGAGCGAGCGGCGTGTCAGTAAGGGAAGCAGCATGTTAGCCGGTGTGCCGCTCCCCTTGGTCATCAATGCTGCCGATCAACCGCGCTCTGGTTCCGCCGGCGGGGGCGGAGGCGGGGGTGGCGGCGGGCAAACGTCGGTCGCCAGGATCACCGAACCGTCCGAGCAAGTCTGGGTCGCCGGAGGTGGCGGCGGCGGAGGCGGCGGGGGCGGTGGTGGGGGCGGAGGCGGTGGGGGAGACCTACCGAACGACTGTCGCATCGTCAGCCCGATCGTCCGCGGCTGCCCGACGTGGAAGCCGAGGCGCGCGCGCCCTGCACGTTCTTCGTCGAACGACAATTTGGGCGATTTATCGAACACATTGTTCGCATAGAGCACCAACGACAGGCCGCTATCGAAGTCGAGGCCAGCCGACAAATTGACCAGGTTGTACGAAGGCAACTTCAGATCCACCGTTGTTCCGACGCCAGGCGGGATTCCGCCGAAGTTATTTCCGTAGAAATAGGTCCGCGGGTTAAGCTCCTGATCGGCCGCTCGCGTGTAGCGGCTTCCGACGTGTTGGAAGCTTGCGGTGACGCGCCAGTCGCCATTGTCGCGGAAGCGCTGGCCGTAGGTTGCGGTGGCGGCAATCTGGAACTTGGGCACGCCCGGAAGGCGGTTACCCTCGCGAATGCCGGTTCGCGTTGCCAAAGGCTCAACCAGTGTGCTGTCGAATTCGGCTTCGAGAACGCTACCGGCGATCGATAGATCGAGGCCGGGCAACGGGCTTGCAGCGAACTCGGCCTCGAGGCCCATTGTGTGTGCCTTGTCGGCCGTGATCGAGACGCGCGACGAGCAAGTTCCTGCGACGACGTTGATCTGCAGATTCTTAATGTCCGTATAAAATGCGGCAGCGTTAAAAGTAATCCCGCCCGCCTGATATTTGATGCCAGCTTCGTAGTTCCACAGCGTTTCATCATCGAATTCACCGGCGAACGGCCCGTATAGAGTCGCGTCGATTCCTCCGGCGCCGCCCGTGCAAAGCGGGATGTTAAGCGGATCGTTGACCCCGCCCAAACGGAAGCCTTTGGCTATCTGGGCATTGATGCTTAAATTATTGCTTGGCTCCCAAGATACGATCGCGCGTGGAGAAAATCCGCTCGACTTGGTCCCTTCTCCGACGATGTTATCCTGATTTCCGAACACGCCTCCCGAGGTGAAGTCGCGTTCCTCCTTGAAACTATAATAACGACCACCACCAGTCAGTTTAAACTGACCAAAGTCGTAGCTTGCTTCACCGAAGATGGCGGTCTGCCTGATGTCGAACGGCACCTCGGAATTGTAGGGCGAGTCGAGATTGAGGAAACCGTTGGCGGCACCGGCGGACGCTCCGGCACCGAACGCAGCGTCAACAAAGGCTGCGTATCCCGGCGTCGGGAGAGTCTGCAGATAATCGCGTTGAACGTCGGAATAGAAGCCGCCAACTACCCATTGAAAGGGGCCACTGCCGGTCGAACCAAGCCGTAACTCCTGAGTCCAAGTTTTCAATTTGGTAGTGTCGAGGAGGTTGGAGGGCAAAAGTACCCCCGCGTCAGGGAAGCCGACATCATCCGAGATCGAGCCAGTCAGCGCCGACGCGTCGCGCGATATCAGAATGTTGCGGTCAATATACGTCGTGACCGAGGTCAGCTCGACTCCGCCAAAGTCATAGGAAGCGGTAAGATCGGCGATCAGCGTGTCGTCCTTGAACTCCTCCTTGAGCAGCAAATATTGCTCACGATCGTCAAGGTCGATTGCTGGCCGTGTTGTCGAGAGTCGATTGGCGTAAAGATTGAAAACTTCTTCGCGGTTGAAACCATCCGCACGCACTTCCTGATAGACGACGCGCGGCGTGATTCTGAGCTCGGCAGTCGGCTCCCACAGCAGCGCAATGCGGCCACCGACACGGGTTCCGTCGTTGATGTTTTTGCCTCCGGCGGGGCCCTTGGCGTCGATGTAGCCGGCGTATTTCTGATAATAGCCGACGACGCGAATTGCCGCCGTGTTGCCAAGCGGGATATTGATCGCGCCCTTGATGTGGCCGCCCACATCACTTTCGTCGACAGTGTTGACGTTGGCTTCGACCAGACCCTCAATCTTTCCCAACTTGGGCTGATTGGTGATATAGCGAAGCGTGCCGCCGACGCTGCCCGAACCGAACAATGTGCCTTGCGGGCCGCGCAAGGTTTCGACGCGATTGAGGTCGAACAAGTCGAGGTCTGGTGTGAACAACGACAGCGAGACGACCGATTCGTCGAGATAGACACCGACCTGCTCCTTGACGCCGGCTTGGTCGCGGGCAATCTGACCGGCCGAAACGCCGCGGATCGCCACCGAGCTCTGGCCCGGCCCGAGGTTCTGAACGGCAAGACCGGCGACGTTGCGGCTGATGTCCTCGAGGCTCGAGGCGTTGGCGCGCTGAATGTCCTTCTGGGTCTGTGCATTGATCGAGAACGGCACTTCCTGAAGCGTGGAGGAGCGCTTCGTCGCGGTGACGATGATGACATTGCCATCCACCGCTTCGGCCGCTTCTTCCGCTGGCTCGGGAGCGGCCTGCGTCCAGCCCGGCGATGCGATCCCGATAACGGCCGCACTGACCAATAATCTGCGTGTGAGGTGCGCGCGATTCAGCATCATAAGTCCCCTGTTAAACCTGTTGCCCGTAACGAGTGTATGTCGAACGGGCGCAAAGCGAAACCGGGGCGATGCTTCAAATCTTCATTGTTGCACTTATGTAACAATGCGTTCGAAGGGGAGTAGGCCATGGTCGCACAACTGGGGCACAGTCGCACCGCGATCGGCGAGGAATCGGTGGCGAACGATCTCGGCCTGCTGCTCGAGCCCGTAGACGTCGAAGGGGCGACCCTGTTTCAGCTGGTAGTCGTAGCGACAGAACGGATGGCGCATCAGCGGCAGATAGAAGCGGCCATGTTTGTGCGACTGCCAGACATGAGTCATTTCGTGAATGAACAGCCCCTGCAGCGACAGCGATTCCGCGGCATAATCGGCTGACCAGCGGGGATCGGCAGGGTGGAAATGGATATTGCCGGTCGGGGCCATGACGATCCCATTTGACTGAAATGGCCACCAGCGACCGCGGATGATTCGCACCCTGGCGTAATCGATCGACGCCCCGAACATTGATCGAGAGAGGGAAATTTCCCCGGTCGTTAGAGGTCGGGCGATGCGCATCAAAACCGAGATAGTGCGCCGGGCTTGAGCCGTCGAGCCGATGTGCAGACACTTGCAGGCACGGCGCGGCGCGGCTAGGGCTTCGTCAAAGACAAACAGGAAGGAAAGTCCACATGAGCGAGACCGCTGATCGGGTGAAGAAAATCGTCGTCGAGCATCTCGGAGTCGACGCCGAAAAGGTCACCGAAGAAGCGAGCTTCATCGACGATCTGGGCGCCGACAGCCTGGATATCGTCGAGCTGGTGATGGCGTTCGAGGAGGAATTCGGGGTCGAAATCCCCGATGACGCCGCCGAGAAGATTGCGACCGTCAAGGATGCGATCGATTTCATTGACACGAACAAGAGCTGATCGGGACCGATCGGCTGCCGGCTCGCCGATGAGGCGGCTCGAACGGCTTCCCGTCTCACAACGGGAAGCCGTTTGCATGTCAGGGTATGAGCGGGGGAAATGAAATGCGCCGTGTAGTTGTGACGGGATTGGGGCTGGTGACGCCGCTTGGTGGCGACGTCGAGACGACGTGGGCGAACATCCTCGCGGGCAAGTCGGGCGCGGGCAAGATTACCCATTTCGACGCCAGCGATCAGAAATGCCACATCGCGTGCGAGGTGAAGCCTGCGACCCACGAATATGGGTTCGATCCCAACAAGCGCGTCGATCACAAAGTCCAGCGCCAGGTCGATCCGTTTATCATCTTCGGGATTGACGCTGCGGGGCAGGCGATCGAAGACGCCGGACTGCTCGACATGCCCGAGGAAATGCGGCTCCGCGCGGGTTGCTCGATCGGCTCGGGAATTGGCGGACTGCCGGGGATCGAAAAGGAATCTCTGGTGCTTGCCGAGAAGGGGCCAAGCCGGGTTTCCCCGCACTTCGTCCATGGCCGGCTGATCAATTTGATCTCGGGCCAGGTCAGCATCAAATATGGGCTGATGGGGCCCAACCATGCGGTAGTTACCGCTTGCTCGACCGGCGCGCATTCGATCGGCGATGCGGCGCGGATGATCAAGGATGACGATGCCGACATCATGCTTGCAGGCGGGGCCGAGGCGACGATCTGCCCGATCGGGATCGCCGGCTTTGCCCAGGCTAGGGCGCTGAGCACCAATTTCAATGATTCGCCGGAAAAGGCCTCGCGCCCTTACGACCGCGACCGCGACGGCTTTGTCATGGGTGAGGGCGCTGGCGTGGTCGTGCTCGAAGAATATGAACATGCCAAAAAGCGCGGCGCCAAGATTTACGCCGAAGTGGTCGGCTATGGCCTGTCAGGCGATGCCTATCACGTCACCGCGCCGCACCCCGAAGGATCGGGCGCATTCCGATCGATGCAGATGGCGATGAAGAAGTCGGGGCTTGAGCTTGGCGATATCGATTATATCAACGCTCACGGCACCTCGACCCCGCTCGGCGACGAGCTCGAGCTTGGCGCGGTGCGCCGATTGTTCGGCGACCATATCGGAACGATGTCGATGAGCTCGACCAAGTCGGCGATCGGGCATCTGCTCGGCGGTGCCGGGGCGGTCGAGAGCATCTTTTGCATCCTCGCCATCCGCGACCAGATCGTGCCCCCGACGCTCAACCTCGACAATCCGAGCGAAGGCACTGTGGGAGTCGATCTCGTCCCCCACGTCGCCAAGAAGCGGAAAGTCAAAGCAGTGCTCAACAACAGCTTCGGGTTTGGCGGAACCAACGCCAGCCTGGTGATGAAGGCGTTGTGAAAAAGCGCATCGGCCAAATCGGGGCACTGCTCGCCTTCGGCCTGATGGCACTGGCGGTCTATTCCTGGTGGGGGCCGGGGCCGGCGAAGAAGGGGGTGGTAGTGACCATCCCGCAGGGCTCAAGCCTGCAAAGCGCGACCGATTATCTGTTCTACGCCGGGGCGATCGACGGGCATCGCAAGAAATTCTACTGGCTGGCGCGGCTGCTCGGCGAGGGTGACCCGATCCAGGCCGGCGAGTTCGCGATCGCCGACGGGGCGAGCCCGGCCGATGTGCTGTGGCAATTGCAGCATGGTACTCCGATGCAGCGGCTGGTCACGATCCCCGAGGGAACACCGTCGATCATCGTCCAGGAGAAGCTCGACGCGTTGCCGTTCGCAACCGGCGGTACGCCGATGCCGGGCGAGGGGACGGTGCTGCCCGACAGCTACACCTACGAACGCGGCGAAGCGCGGACTGCGATCCTCAAGCGGATGACCATGGCGATGGACAAGCAGCTTGCGGCGCTGTGGGCCAAGCGGAAGGATGGCTGCCCGGTGACCACCCCGCAACAGGCGCTGACGCTGGCCTCGATTGTCGAGAAGGAAACCGCCAAGGCATCCGAGCGGCGGACGGTGGCGGGAGTCTATTGCAACCGCCTCAGGATCGGGATGAAGCTAGATGCGGACCCGACGGTGATTTATCCCATCACCAAGGGCAAGCCGCTCGGCCGGAGGATCCTGCGGTCGGAGCTAAATGCGATCACCGGCTATAACACCTACCGGGAAGTCGGGCTTCCGGCGGGACCGATCGCCAATCCGGGCAAACTGAGCATCGCCGCAGTGCTCGACCCGGCACCGACCAAGGCATTGTACTTCGTAGCCGACGGGACCGGCGGGCATGTTTTCGCCGACACGCTGGCCGAACATAACGCCAATGTCGCCAAATGGTACGCCATCCGCCGCCAGCGCGGCGAGATGTGATCAGGCGACCAAAAACTCCGACCTGACATAGCCGACACGGCCGCCGGGACCGTAACCCCAGGCCCAGCCGCGGCTGATGTCGAGGATCCGCAGTTCATCGCCGATGACGAGCGTCCCGACCGGGGCCGAGACGTCGTCGGCGGCCGTCAGGAACGGCGATCCGGTAGCAATGTGGCGGACCAGCGGCTCGGCATAATGCGATGCGACAACCCGGCCGGCGAGGGCGACATCGGCGAGATCCTGGCGATAGGCATGGGTTGCAGGGTCGGGAAGTTCCGACGGTCCCGTTAGCGGAAAACCGCCCTCAGCGATCGGCGAAGGCGGGTTCGCGGGCCGCGCGGCTGCCACTGCCACCGATCGCTGACCGAGCGGGTTGGCCCTCGCTTGCCCGGAGGTAGCGCCTGAAGCTTTCAAGAAACTGGGTCCCATCCTTGGTGCGGACGACGAAGATATTGCGTCGGTCGTCCTGGTCGCGTTC
>JAJAZM010000033.1 GCA_026785645.1 Sphingomonas bacterium
CTGCGCGATAGCCGAGATCAATGCGGCCTGCGGGGCGGCCAATGCGTTGGGGCCCGCTCCGGGCGCGCCGACGAAGCCGAAGGCGTCGTTGAGGATCGTGAGGATCGGCGGGATCACCAGCGAGCCGAAGATCACACCGATAATCAGCGCGACCTGCTGCTTCCACGGCGTTGCGCCGACCAATTGCCCAGTTTTCAGATCCTGGAGATTGTCGTTGGCGATGGTCGCCACCCCGAAGATGATCGCGGTGACGAACAAGGCATAGGCGACCAGGCTCTGCGAAGCGTCGACCCCGAACTCGCGGCCGAAGATGGCGACGAGGATCAGCGAAATGCCGAGCACCGTCAAAATCCCGACCCCCGACACCGGGCTGTTCGACGCGCCGATCAACCCCGCCATATAGCCAGTGATCGCGGCGATGATCGCGCCCGCGACGAGGATGTAGAGCAGGCTGAGGCCGATCGTCATCAGTGGTGCGGCGACGATCGGGCCCGATTGGGCGAAGGCCGATAGCAATAATCCGATCGGGATCATCGAGCCGAGGATGGTCACCCCGATAATCCCGATCGGGATGTCGCGCTCGGTCAGCGCCAAACTGTCCTGGCCGCCCTTGGCCCGGGCGCGGCTTGCGGCGAGCGCCGAAGTCACGCCCTTGATGATCGGGCTGATGATCTTGAGCAGGGTCCAGATTGCGGCGACGCCGATGGTACCGGCGCCGATGAAGCGCACTTTCGCACGGAAGGTGGTCGAGACCAGCGTCTCGAGATCGGCGGCGGAGGCGAGACCGGCGAGCCCGGTCTGCCACGGCACCAGCACGAACCAGCTGATGATCAACCCGACGAGCATCGCAATCCCGACCGCCATGCCGACCAGATGGCCGACCCCGATCAGCGCCATCGACAGGCTGGTCGAGACGGTCGTCGCACCGCCGCCGAAGCCGAAACTGCGCGATGCCTCGGTCGCGAGAATCTTGGTCTGGGCGATCAAGGCGTAGGCGGCCGAGACGATCGAGCTCCAGAGGATCATCCGAAGCCCGATTCGATTCTCCTCCGCGCCGCCGACCCCGGCGCCGACCTTGAGCACTTCGGCGGCGGCGACCCCCTCGGGATAGGGCAGGTCGCTGCCGGTCACGAGCGCGCGGCGCAGCGGGACCGAGAACATCACCCCGAGGATTCCGCCAAGGCCGATCACCGCAACCGACAGCCAGAAGGGGAATCCGGTCCACCAGCCGACCATGATCAGACCCGGCAGGACGAAGATGATCGCCGACAACGTCCCCGCCGCCGAGGCGATGGTCTGAACGATGTTATTCTCCTGGATCGTCGCGTCGCGGAAGAATTTGAGGATTGCCATGGAGATCACCGCAGCGGGAATCGAGGTGGCGAACGTGATTCCCAACTTCAGCCCGAGATAGACGTTGGCGGCGGTGAACAGGACGGTGAGGATCGCGCCGATGACGATCCCGCGGAAGGTCAGTTCGGTGAGCTTGCCACCGATGTCGGGAATAGACGCCATGGGCGTTTTCTCAGAGCTTTTTGTTGCGGTTGGGCGGGGTCGGGAGCCCGTCGTCGCGGTTGAAGCGGATGGTGATGTCGTAGCGCCTGAGCAATAAGGCGCTGCCCTCGATTTGCAGCGGTTCGCGGACGAAGCTGGCTTGCTTGTAGGCGCCTTCCATCCGGGTCGAGGTTAGATAGATGATCGCGCCTTCGCTGGTCCAACTGCCCTCGGCGACTTCAGACACCGCGCCGTAATCAAGCGAGTAAGCGAATTTGCCATCGGCTTCGAGGTCGATCGCGGCGGCGACTTCCATTTGGGAAGCGGTGTAGAATCCGGACTGCGAGACGAGGTCGGCGAGGATGAGCCACAGTGCGAGCATCATATGGAAAAGCCTTGGTTCAAGAAAGTCGTTGCGAAGGCGCAATGAAGTGCGACCCCGTGCGGCATGGCGGCTTCGTCGACCAGCATCGCGGGATTGTGCAAGGGGGCGCGGGCCAGCGGATCGCCCTCGTCCGGCGCCACGCCGAGGAATGCCATGCAGCCGGGAATGCGTTCGAGCAGGTAGGAGAAATCCTCGCCGCCCATGCTTGGCGCGGGTGCCTCGATATAGGTATCGCCAGCAATCGCCCGAACCAGCGCGACCGCACGCGGATCGTTGATCGTCGCCGGATAGCCAGGATCGATCGCGACCTCGGCCGTGCAGCCGTGGGCCAGCGCGACATGGGTGCAGATCCGCTCGAACGCAGCGCGGCCTCGGGCGCGGCCAGCGGAGGACAAGGTGCGCAAGGTGCCGAGCAACTCGACCTCGCCGGGCAGGACATTGTGGGTCGTGCCCGCGCTCACCTTGGTGATCGACAGGACAATCGGGTCGGTCGTCACCGGGGTGCGGCGCGCGACCTCCGACTGGAGCGCGAGGATGATTTCGGCCGCGACGGGCACCGGATCGAGCGCGTCATGGGGCATTGCGGCATGCCCACCCTTGCCGATGATCCGCGCGCGCAGGGTGTCGGTCGAGGCCAGCATCGCCCCGGCGCGGCAGGCAACCGCGCCGCCGGGCAGATTGGGCCAGATATGGAGCGCGAACGCAGCGTCGGGCGCGGGATCGTCTAGCAGGCCCTCGGCGATCATTTCGCGCGCGCCGTGATGCCCCTCCTCCCCCGGCTGGAACATAAACAATATTCGCCCGGCGAAGCTGTCGCGGCGGGCGCACAGGATGCGGGCGGCGGCGGCAAGCATCGCCGAATGGCTGTCGTGGCCACAGGCGTGCATCGTGCCATCGGTGGTGCTGGCGAAGTTGAGCCCGGTTGCCTCGCGGATCGGAAGCGCATCCATGTCGCCGCGCAGCAAGACCGTCCGCGATGGGTCGCCGGGGCCGGTGCCGTTGAGCAAGGCGACGAAACCGCTGGTGCGTCCGCTATCGCGGATCGCCAGCGGCAGCCCGGCCAGCGCCGCCTGCAGCTTGTCGCGGGTGCGCGGGCAATCGAGACCGAGCTCGGGATCCGCGTGGATCGAGCGGCGAAGCGCGATGGTCGATGGTTGCTCGCTTTGGGCCGCGTCGCTCCACGATCCGAGCAAATCGAGGCTCATTCGATATGGACTCCGGCGGGCACCGGGCTGGAGTGGCGGCGGATGACTTGCCAGCCGTTGTCGCCCTTGACCCAGACGTCGGTCAGCAACACCCGCTCGTCGATGGTGTGACCCATGAACCGCAATTTCCACTGCGCATCGACGGTGGCGACGATGGTCCGGTCGAGCCTGAGCGAATCGGTCACCCTGACTTCGAGGCTGGCGATGTCCATTTTCTTGAGCGCATCGAGCCAGTCGGCGAGCCCGACCGCGACGGTCCCGGTCGAACGAATCCCGACCAGCTTGAACTGCGGATGGATCAGGCCGCGCAGCGCGGCTTCGTCCTTGGCGAACAAAGCGTCGCGCCACTGGCGTTCAAGGTCGGTAACGTCGGCGGTGTCAGCGGCCACGCAATAGCCCCCCGAAGATCCCGCGCAGCAATTGGGTGCCGATCTGGCGCCCGACCGACGAGGCGATCGAACGGCCCGCCGACTGCATCATCTTGTCGGCCATCGACGGCTTGGCGGCTTCCTTGGCAGCGCGGGCGGCTTCGCGCTCGACTTCCTTCTGGTGACGCTCCTCCTCACGCATCTGCGCCACGTGGAGTTTCTCGTCGGCGGCCTTAAGTCGCGCCGCATCCCTGGCGGCGATGGCGTCAACCCGCGCCTGCTGGGCGGCGGCTTTCTCCGCCTCGCTTTGGGCCTTGATCGACGCTGCGGCAGCGGCGGCCTCGTCGCCCTTGGCCTTGAGAATCTCCTCGGCGCTATCGCGGTCGAGCAACGTGTCATATTTATTGCCGATGACGTCGGTGGTGATCATGATCGCCCGTTCCTGCGCGGTCAGCGGCCCGACCCGCGACGCGGGCGGCTTGATCAATGTGCGCTCGACCGGCGACGGCGAGCCATCGGGCAGCAGCAGCGACACCAAAGCCTCGCCGATCTTCAATTCGGTAATCGCGCTCGGAACGTCGATCTTGGGGTTGGGGCGGAACGTATCGGCCGCCGATTTGACCGCCGCCTGGTCGCGCGGGGTGAAGGCGTTGAGCTTGTGCTGGACGCGATTGCCGAGCTGGCCGGCGACCTTGTCGGGAATGTCGATCGGGTTCTGGGTGATGAAATAGACGCCGACGCCCTTGGAGCGGACCAATCGAACGACCTGTTCGACTTTCTCGAGCAAGGCCGGGGGCGCGTCCTCAAACAGCAAATGGGCTTCGTCGAAGAAGAAAGCGAGCTTGGGCTTGTCGATGTCGCCGACCTCGGGAAGCAGCTCGAATAGCTCCGACAGCAGCCACAACAGGAAGGTCGAATAGAGCCGCGGGCTGGCCATCAACCGATCGGCGGCGAGGATGTTGACAATGCCCTTGCCGCTCTCGTCGAGCTTGAGGAGATCCTCGAGATCGAGCGCGGGCTCGCCGAAGAAATGATCGCCACCCTGGGCGCGAAGCTGGAGCAACGAGCGCTGGATCGCGCCCACCGAGGGCTTGGAGATGTTGCCATATTCTAGCGTCAGTTCGTCGGCGCGCTCGCCGCAATGGACCATCATCGCCTGGAGGTCGTCGAGGTCGAGGAGCATCAGCCCCTCCTTGTCGGCGACATGGAAGGCGATGTTGACGACGCCTTCCTGGACTTCGTTGAGGTTGAGCAACCGGGCGAGCAGCAGCGGCCCCATCTCGCTGACCGTGGTGCGGATCGGATGGCCCTGTTCGCCGAACAAATCCCAGAATTGCACCGGGCTCGCCGCATAGCTCCAGTCGGTCATCCCAATTTCGGCGGCGCGCGCCTTGAACGGCTCATGCACCCGTGCGGTCGGATCGCCCGGCATGGCAAGGCCGGCAAGGTCGCCCTTCACATCGGCGACGAAGGTCGGAACCCCGACGTTCGACAGCCCTTCGACGATGCCCTGCAACGTGACGGTCTTGCCGGTACCGGTCGCCCCCGCGATCAGCCCGTGACGATTGGCGCGCTTCAATTCGAGCGTTTGCGGATTGGCCCCGCCCGAACCCGCGCCGATGAAGATATTGGTCGACTGATCGGCCATGCATGCGCCCCTTGTCCGGCTAGGGAGTCAGCCTAGTCCGAACAAGCGAGCGCGGGCAAGCAGTTAGGGTCTGATCCCTTAGTTGGCGCCGATGTCGATGCCGACGAACGCCTCGGGGGTCGCGCCGCTCTTGACCAGCAGCAGGACACTGCGCCGGTTGGCGCGGCGGGCGGCAGCGACCGCAGCTGCGACCTCGGCTGGCGAGGTTACCGCAACCTGGTTGACCGACATGATCAGGAAACCCGGACGAATGCCCTTTTCGGCAGCGTCGCTGGCCGGATCGACCGCGCTGATCACCACCCCGCGAATGGTCGCCGGCAAATTCGAGCGGCGCGCAATTTCGGGGGTCAGCGGGACGAGAGTCAGACCGACCGTCTGGACCCCGGCCCCGGGCGGAGTCACCGCGCGATTGGGGGCACCATCATTATCGCCCCCGGCCTGGAGCGCGAGCTGCTCCTCGGTCGGGCGCTGGCCGACGATCACGGTGACCGTCTGGCGACGGCCGCCGCGGATGATAACGACCGGGACTCGCGAACCGACGGTGGAGTTGGCGATCAGGAACGACACGGTTTCGTCCGGCGTGACCATCTCTCCTCCGACCCGCAGGATGACGTCGCCCTGCTGCAGCCCGGCGCGCGCCGCGGCCTGGCCGGGGACGACCGCGCGAACCAGCTCGCCCTGATCCTTGGGCAGGCCGAGCGAGGCCGCGATATTCTCGTCGAGCGGCTGCAGGCTGACCCCGAGATAGCCGCGCTGCGGACGCTGGCCGCGGCGCAGCGAATCGATCACCGGCTTGGCCAGCTCGGCCGGAATGGCGAGGCCGATCCCGACATTGGCACCGGTCGGCGAAATCAGCGCCGAATTGATGCCGATGACATTGCCGTTGAGGTCGAACATCGGGCCACCAGAATTGCCCATGTTGATGCTGGCATCGGTCTGGATGTAGCGATCGTAAGCGCCGACCCCGGTAATCCCGCGATGGAGCGCCGAGATGATCCCGGCGGTGACGGTGCCGCCAAGCCCGTAGGGATTGCCGATCGCAAGCACCCAGTCGCCGACCCGGACCCGCGACGAATCGCCGAAGTTGACGAATGGCAGATCGTTCGCTTCGATCTTGAGCAAGGCCAGATCCGACGCAGTGTCGCGGCCGATGATCCGCGCCGAATATTCCTTGCGGTTGGACAGGATGACGGTGACGCTGTCGACCGTTCCGGTGCCGCTCGCGCTCTGGATCAGATGGTTGTTGGTAACGACATAGCCATCGGCCGAAATGATGAAGCCCGAGCCCAATGAGCCGGCTTCACGCGTGCGTGGAGTGGGTCCGCCGGGCGCGCCGGGGCCGCCAGGGCCAGCCTGCGGGCCCTGTTGGCCTTGTGGCGACTGGCCGCCGAAGCGCCGGAAGAATTCCTCGAACGGATCGGCCTGGGCGCGCACCGGAATGCGCTGCTTGGTCGAAATATTGACCACCGCCGGCTGGAGCCGGGCGGACAGATCGGCAAACGACATTGGTGCGCCGCGCGGGGCAAGAGCAGTCGGCGCATTTTGCGCGACCTGTGCCCCGGCCTGTCCGGTGGCAATCGAGAATGCGGTCCCCCCAAGCAGCAAGGCGGTGGCTACTCCATAGGCGTAACGCACGGGGCTCTTCTCCTTCGAAACCATAAAATTCTCGCTCGCTAGCTGACGTTGATGGGACGACGGTAGGTCGAGCGCATGAACGCGATTTGAACAATAAGGTGCCTTAGCGTCCAGCGAATTCCTTCAGATACTCGCTATTGGGCGACATGATGATGTTGGTCGGCGAGGATTTGTTGGTGCCATCGCCGATAAAGGTCACCTGGTAGGACTGCATCGCCCGGTAAAAATCGTAGAAAGCGGGATCCTTTCCGAAGCTTGCAGCGTAGATTTGCGCGGCTTCGGCATCGGCCGAGGCGCGGATGATTTGCGCGGTCTTGGAGCCCTCGGCGCGGATCGAGCGCGCCTC
>JAJAZM010000034.1 GCA_026785645.1 Sphingomonas bacterium
CGCGCGATGTCAAAGGGCTTTACGCCAAGGCGCGGAGCGGCGAACTGGCCAACTTCACCGGCATCGACAGCCCTTATGAAGTGCCTGAAAATCCAGACATTACAATAACTTCGCCAACCAGTGCCGAAGCGGCAGCAACCCAGATCGTGGAGTATCTGACCGTCCGCGGCATATGATGCTCGCAGTGTGAACCTGGTGACCCCTACGGGAATCGAACCCGTGTTACCGCCGTGAGAGGGCGACGTCCTAACCGCTAGACGAAGGGGCCGTTTGGCCAAGCAGGCGCATATGCTCGACCGACCCCCGCTAGTCAATCGGCTCAACTGACCGCGCGCCATTCCCCGCCTTGCCGGTCGATCCACGCCAGGATCGCCGCCGCGATCCGCGGGCCGGACTGGCCGTCGCCGAACGGCCGGCTCGGCCGGCTCATTGCGGCGCGAACCGCCGGATCGGTCAGCTGCATCACCAGTGCGATGATCCGATCGCGGTCAGTCCCGGCGATCAGCATGTTGCCGCTGGCGATCCCCTCGGGCCGCTCGGTCTTGTCGCGCAGCACCAACAAAGGAATGCCGAGCGCCGGGGCTTCCTCCTGCACCCCGCCCGAATCGCTCAGCAGCACATCGGCGCGGCGCATTGCGGTGATCATCCCGGCATGCCCCAGCGGGGCGAGCAGTTCGATCGCCGGGCTTGGCTTCAACGCTCGGCGCATCGCCTCGGCCATCGCCGGATTGGTATGGAGTACGACATGGATGTCGACCGCCTCATGCCGCGCCAGATGATTTAGCGCGGCGGCGACCCCGCGCATCGGCCGCCCCCAATTCTCGCGCCGGTGGCAGGTGACCAATAGCCGCAGGCGGTCACTTGCAGAACTGGGCTGATCGGGCCCAAGCCGATCGAGGATCGCCAGCAACGCATCGATACCGGTATTGCCGGTGACCCGTATTTCTCCGGTCACGCAATCGGCGCGCAGATTGGCCGCGCTGGTTTCGGTCGGCGCGAACAACAGGCTCGACAGTCGGTCGATCGTGATCCGGTTCTGCTCCTCGGGCCACGGCATGGCGAGGTCGAAACTGCGCAGGCCCGCCTCGACGTGGGCGATCGCGACTCCCGCCGCAAATCCCGCCATCGCCGCGCCAAGCGCGCTCGACGTATCGCCTTGGACGACCAGCAGATCGGGCGGATCGGAGAGGACATCGGCCATCGCCCGCGCCACCGCTTCCGAATGTGCCAGCGGGTTGCGCTTGCCAGGGCAATCGAGCGCAAACCAGTCGAAGCCGTCGAGGCCATGATCGGCGGGATCAAGCGGATGCTGGCCGGTGAACAGCAAGAGCGGCCGAACGCCGTCCGCTGCCAGGGCAAAGGCAACAGGCGCTAGCTTGATCGCTTCGGGACGGGTTCCGATGACGAGGTCGATACGCGGGTACTTCAAGATCCCCCTAGCTCGGCCGGTCGATGATGGCTTGGGACCGCGCAATGCGCAAGCTGGCGTTAGGGCGCTCGTCGTTATAGGGTAGCAATGACTGGTCCGCATCTTGCGATGGGCCATCCGGGGGGATGTGGTGTTAGTGCAGACGATCATGGCGGCCGCGCCATGCTGATTGCGCAGATCACCGATCTGCACATCGGCTTCGACCGGGACAATCCGTACGAGCTCAACATTCGGCGGCTGAACGTGGTCATCGACCAGTTGAACAGCATGAGCCCCAAGCCCGACCTGCTAATAGTCAGTGGCGACCTGGTCGAGAATGGCGATGACAAGCGCGCCTACCGCCACATGGAATCGCTGGTGAAAAGGTGGCGGGGCCCTTTACTCTGGGCGGTCGGTAACCATGACAGCCGCGACGGGATGCGCGAGGTCTTGCCCGAAGTCCTGACCGATGAAAACGGGTTCATCCAGTTCGAGGCCGAGCATGGTGGCTTGCGCTTCGTCGTGGTCGATACGCTCGATCCGGGCCGCCATGGGGGCATGGTGTGCGAGGCCAGGGCGAAATGGCTGCGGACCCGTCTGCGCGAGAAGAAAGACCAGCCGACGATCATTGTCATGCACCACCCGCCGGTCGATACCGGGATCAGCTGGATGAGCGCCTTGCCGTGTGAGGAGTGGGTGCAACGCGTCGAAAAGGTCATCCGCCCAGCCAAGCAAGTGGTCGCGATCCTCGCTGGCCACGTCCACCGCCCGATCGCCACCGGCTTTGCCGGCAAACGGCTAGTAGTCGCCGCCTCGACCGCGCCATTGGTCGCGCTCGACCTTGAGGATGTCGATCCGCAGCATCCCGATGGCCGCGCGCTGATCATCGGCGACGCGCCCGGTTACGCGATCCATTACTGGGACGGAGCGACGTTGCTGAGCCATTTCGAGACCGCCGGCCCGCGCAACGTCATCGCCTCCTACAACAGCAACCTCCAGCCGATGATGAAGGCGTTCCTCGAGGAACGAGGCACCGGCTAGCGGCTGAACACCGCGCCGTGGGGGATGGCCTTGCCGCTGTCGCCATGCGGCCAGCTAGTGCGGTCGAAATCGATCGTGATGTCGGGATCAAGGGTCAGCTTGCCGATTTTCGGATCGATCGTCGCGACGAGCAGCCGCGATTCCATTGCTCCTCGGCCGCTGATCACGATCCTTTTTCCGTCGGACGCGAGCGAAATCCAATGCGGCCTTTGGTCTTCACCCAGTTTGAAATTGTCGACCACCCGCGGGCGGCTCGGGTTTGAGATGTCGAGACTGACCAGGCCCGGAAGGCTGGCGCTGGCCTGCACCCAATAATGCCCCGCAAGGACCGGCAGCGCGCACTGGCCAGGACCGACGAAGTCATGGACCAGCCGTGCGCTTGGCGTTGAGGAGGTGAGCCCGTCGAGCAGGTACAGGCCGCAGCTGAACGTACTGACCATGACCGTCCGCCCGTCGCCGAGCAGGCGCGGCTCGGCGGGAAGCTCCTGTTCCTTGCCGCGTGGTCCCGGCGGCAAGAGCACGGTCGTAAGGTATTTGAGATCGGACAGGCGCCAGATTTGAACCGAGCGCGCCGGACCATCGGTGTGCATGTCGGTGCTGGTGGTGACGATGCGGTCGAGCTTTGGGACGATGGCGAGGCTGTAGGGGCGAACGAATTCGCCGTTGGGAAGGCCGGTCAGCGGCGCAGTGCGGACGATTTTGCCGCGATTGTCGATTTCCGCCAGCCCGCCCGGTGCCTTATTATCGTGACCGGTCATCTGAAAGGTGGCGAGCACATTGCCGTTGGGCAGCCGGACGAAGCTGTGCGGGTGCATCATGGCGCCGGCGTTGGTGAAGCTGGCGCGAACCTTGGGCGACTTGGGCCGATTGAGGTCGAACACCCACGTCTGCCCGGCGCCGAAGCCATTGGCGAAAAGAATTCCGCCCGCGGGCATTTCATGCTCGGTGTGATGGGACTTCCCGTTCTTGACCCCGGTGGGCACGGTCGCGACGACGGTGGCAAAGGTTGGCGACTGGCGGTTGAGGTCGACGATGGCGAGGAAATCGGACTGCTGCGCGTCGGCGTCCATCGCCCACACGAATAGATAATCGCCTTTTGGCGGAGCGGTCGCGCCGAGGAGCAGCAGGGAGAGCAGTGCAGCCAAATATCTCATCGACCGAGGATGCGCGTGCCGAAACGCAAGCGCAACGACTTTAGCGGAAGTTATCGGCATAGGCCTGAAGCTTGAGCTGGACCGGGGGAGCGGGGACGAGGTGGACCTCTAGCCCCTTGGTCGCGGCATAGGCCAAAGCCTCGTCCTTGCTGTCGAAGCTCAGGCGCAGCTGCGTTTCGGTGTCGCCGCTCCCTGCCCAACCGGTCAGCGGGTCGGGCTGGAGCGCTTCCTTGCGCTCATATTCCAATGTCCAGCGACCGGCCTTGGCCTTGCCCGACTGGGTGGTCTTGCGCTGCTCTTCGACGATGCGGGCGACGGTCATGGGCTTGCGATTGGCGCAAGGGGCGGGCGGAATCAAGAGGCGGCAATCAGGTTTTTGGGCGTTTGGTGCGCAATGTCGGCGGGGCGCTGGCCGGATCGTCGGGCCACGGATGCCGCGGATACCGCCCGCGCATTTCCTTGGCGACCTCGCGCCACGATCCGGCCCAGAAAGCGGGCAGGTCCTTGGTCGTCTGGATCGGGCGGTGCGCCGGGCTGGTGATGGCGAACGTCAGCGGCACGCGCCCGCCCGCGACCGTCGGATGATCTTTGAGCCCGAATAGTGCCTGCGCGCGCACCTCGACCGTCGGGCCGCCCGACGCGGCATAATCGATCGGGTGGGCGGCCCCGGCGGGGGAGTGGAAATGGGTCGGGGCTAGCCGGTCGATCGCTCGTCCCGCCTCATAGCCGAGCAGCCCGTCGAGCGCATTGCGCAGCGCGCCGGGATCGATCGCATCGAGGCGGCGCTTGCCGGTGAGCAGCGATGGCAGCCACTCGTCGATCCGTTCGACCAGCGCGGCATCGCCAAGGTCCGGTATCGCCGGATCATGCGCCGCGGCGAAGGCGGCGCGGCGGCGCAGCGCGCCCGCGCTGTCGCTCCACGGCCGGCTGGCGACGCCATGCCGTCGCACCGCGTCGATCAGCCCCGCCTCGATCGCCGCCTGGTCTGGCCTAGGGTCGGGGGCGGAGGACAGACGGATCGCGCCGAGCCGGCGGCCCTTGGTGGCGCTGATCGCGGCGGTGGCGGGGTCGAAGCGGACATTGGTGAACGCCTCGATCGGGTCGCTGTAGAGCGCCTCGACATCGCCGAGGTCGAGCGCCGCCGCCGACAGGATCCGCGCCCCCGATGCCGCCCCCGCGACCTCGGCCACTGCCAGCCATTCGCTTCGCGCCAGCGGAGATGCCGGATCGAGCCGGAACCCGCGCCCGCCGACCGATTGCCATTGCTCCCCGCTCGAATCGCGTCGCCGCGACAGGCGTTCGGGAAAGGCGAGAGCGATGGCGGCGGCTAGTCCGCTTGTCCCGAGCGAAGTCGAGGGACGTTCTTGCGCCCACCGCGCCGCCATCCGCCGCGCCGCCTCGGCTCTTGGCCCGCGCTCGCCTTGCCAGCGCCGATGTCGCAATTCGATATCCGGATCATTGCCGCCAAGCCCACGCTCGGTCAGCAGCACCGCGACCTCCGCCGCCGCCGTTCCAAATCCCCGTTCCCGCGCCTCGATCAACATATGCGCCAGCCGCGGGTCGAGCGGGATCGCGGCGACCGCGCGGCCATGCAAGGTGAGGCGGCCATCGTCATCGATCGCCCCGATCCGCGACAGCCGCGCCCGCGCTTCGTCGCGCGCGGGGGCGGGCGGCGGGTCGAGGAACGGC
>JAJAZM010000035.1 GCA_026785645.1 Sphingomonas bacterium
TAGCTTTCGGCGATCGACCCCTCGCCGGTGCGCAGCGCCTTGACCTCGGTACCCATCAGCTCGATCCCGGCCTCGAACCGTTCCTCGACGAAATAATCGTAGCGCGCGCGCCGGTTCTCGGCGACGACCTTGGCTTTATCGAATGCTGCTGGAAGGGGTTTTGCCATGGCGCGTCGTTAGAGCGGAGAAGGACAGATGGCCAGTTCAGCGGCCGATCGCCGTCTAATCAGGCAAATTTTCTGGTGGAGGTCGCGTCAGGGATAATCTCGCCGCGTTCGACTGCGGCATCGAGCCAGCATTTGATCGCGTCGTAGATATTGTGCAGCGCCTCGTCCGGCGTTTCCCCGTCCGACACACATCCCTGAAGATCGGGCGCATAAGCGACGAAGCCCCCGCCCAGGTCGGGCATCAGTGGCTCGACGAACACCCTGAAACTGCGAGCGTCGATGTTCATAAGCCTTCCAAGCTTTCGACCATATCGATCAACAGACGAATATATACTGCCTTAATCGGCCGTCTTGAAGGGACAGTCAAATGGCCCGCGATATCCGGGTGCGAAAGCGTGAAGTGAGAGCCGCGTGATGGTGCCCGGCAGTTGATGCCGTGCATGGCGCAGACCGACTGCACATCGGCGATCGACCAGTCCCCGCGCGAATTTGCCTTCATTGCCGCGAGAAGTTTGGCTTTCTGCGACATTCGGAAGCGTCAGACCAAACCCGCATGCGCCAGCGCGGCATCGACCGCCGATTTGGATGCCCCCGAAGGCGCGGTCATGGGCGCCCGCAAATCTGTGGGGAAGCCGCGGACCTTCGACAGTGCATATTTTACCGGGCCGGGCGAGGCGTCGGTGAAGAGGGCCGTGTGGAGCGGGAACAGGCGGTCCTGGAGGGCCAGCGCGTCGGTCCAGCGGGCTTCGCGGACCGCTTCCTGGAACTGGCTGCAGAGCTTGGGCGCGACGTTGGCGGTGACCGAGATGCAGCCGACCCCGCCCATCGCGCTGAAGCCGAGCGCCATGTCGTCATTGCCCGACAGCTGGATGAACTCCTCGCCGCAGGCGGCGCGCTGGGCCGAGACCCGCGCGAGATTGCCGGTGGCGTCCTTGACTCCGATGACGTTGGGCAGCCGCGACAGCCGCTCCATCGTCTCGACCGATATGTCGGTGATCGTCCGCGACGGCACGTTGTAGAGGATCACCGATATATCGAGCTCGGCCACCGCGGCGAGGTGAAGATAGATTCCGTCCTGGTTGGGGCGGTTGTAATAAGGCGGGACATGGAGCGCGGCGTCGGCCCCGGCCTCGCGCGCATTGTTGGTCAGCTCGATCGCATGCGCGGTATTGTTCGATCCGCAGCCGGCGATCACCGGCACCCGGCCCCGCGCCACCTCGACCGTCGCCGCGATAAGCTGGCGATGCTCGTCGATGGTGAGAGTCGCCGCCTCGCCGGTCGTTCCGCATGGCACCAGCGCATTCGATCCCTCGTCGATCTGCCACTCGACGAACTCACGGAATAGCGCATGATCGACTCGTCCTGCCGCAAATGGCGTGACCAGTGCGGGTATCGAACCGAAAAACATGCTTTTTCCTTTTGGTCGGCATTTGGCCGCGACTGATTGGTTGGAAAGATGATGATGCGTTCACCGACTGATAAGGTCCCACCTGCGATGATGTCCAGCATGAGACGACTCGCCCTGCTGACGATCCTCGCCGCCGCGCCCAGCGGCTCGGTGTTTGCCCAGGCTCCCGCTTATCCCGCACCAACTTACGGCGCCCCTGCGGTCTCACAGACCGAGATCAACTATGCCATCGCCGACTGGCGACGGCTGCGGACGAGCGACGGCTATGCCTTCGCCGATTATGCGCGGTTCCTCAATTTGAACCCCGACTGGCCCGACGACAACCGACTTCGCGGAGTCGCCGAGCGACAGATGCGCCCCGGCGAATATGGCCCGACGGTGATCGCCTTTTTCCGCACCGACAAACCGCGCACCGGCAATGGCCGCGCTCGGCTGGCCGAGGCGCTGGCGGCGGCGGGGCGTAAAGTCGAAGCGGCGACGATAGCGCGCGAGGCGTGGGCGTCTGGCGATTTGCCGACCGCCGACGAAGCGACGATCGCCGCGCGCTACTGGGCCAATCTGAACGCCGCCGACCATGACCAGCGCGCCGATGCCTTGCTGTTCGCGCGCAAGACCGAGGATGCGGCCCGCGCCACGGCCTATGCCAGCCCCGCCCGCCGCGCCGCCTTCGCCGCGCGCGTGGCGATGCAGCGTCGCTCGCCCGACGCCGATGCGCTTTATCGGCTGGTCGATGCCCAGGCGGCGAGCGATGCCGGGCTGCTGGTCGACCGAGTTCGCTTCCTCCGGCTTTACAATAATGAGGCGGGCGCGCGGTCCCTCGCCGCCCGGCCGCAGAATTTCATTCATCGTCCGGCCGATCAGGCGCGGTTCGTCGAGACGATGCTGAGCGTCGCCAACGGCGCTTATGGTCAGCGCCAATATCAACAGGCCTATGACATCGGACGGCAGATCAATGGCGCCTTCGCTCCGGGCACCGACATGACCACGCAAAGCTATGCGATCCGCGACGATTATACGTCGTTGGTGTGGCTCGCCGGCCAGTCGGCGCTGTCGGGGATCAATCGTCCCGCGCTCGCGGCGCAGCAGTTCGTCAATTATTCGAAGGGCGGAAAGTCGCTCCAGGTGGCCTCGAAGGGGCTCTACTGGGCGGGCCGCGCGGCGCTTTATGCCGGCCAGGCGGCGCAGGCGAATGCCTATTTCGCGCAGGCTGCGGCCTATCCCGAACTATTCTACGGCCAGCTGGCGCTCGAGCGGCTTGGACGCCCGATGCCGGTCCCGGCGGTGGCACCCGCTTTCCTCGTTACCCCAATCCAGCGCGCCGCTTTCCAGCGCAACCGGCTGGCGCAGGCGACCCGCCTGCTCGGCCAGCAGGGCCGCCGCGACGAGCAGACGTTGTTCGTCCGGGCGCTCGCCGAGAGCCTGACCAACGATGGCGACCGCGTTCTGGCGAGCGATTTTGGCCCGTCGATCGGGCGGCAGGATGTCGCGGTGTGGACCGCGCGAGCGGCGCGCAACAATGGCTCGGCTTTCTATTATCGCTCGGCCTTCCCGACCCATTCATCGAGCGTGCCTTCGGGCAAGATGTGGTCGCTGGTGCATGGTATCACGCGGCAGGAATCCTCGTTCGACCGGGCTGCGATGAGCCGCGTCGGGGCGCGCGGGATGATGCAGCTGATGCCCGCCACCGCGCGCGAGGAATCGGGCAAGATCGCGGTCGGCTACGACCTTGGTCGGCTGACCAGCGATCCGTCGTACAATGTCATGCTCGGGAGCAGCTATTTCCGGCGGATGGTCGGTCAGTGGGGCGGCAATTACGTGCTCGCGGTGGCGTCCTACAACGCCGGCGCGGGGAATGTCCGCAAGTGGGTTCGCGCTTATGGCGATCCGCGCAGCCCGGGGGTCGATACGTTGCGCTGGATCGAGCAGATCCCGTTCTCCGAGACCAAGGGCTATGTCCAGCGGGTGATGGAAAATAGCGTGGTCTACGATCGCATCAACCCGACGCTCCCGCTCAACCAGCAAAGCGTCAGCCTGTCGACCTATCTGGGCAAATCGCGGCCGGGCTGATGGCGGACAAATCGGCCCGGGACGCGCCGCGGTTGATCACGCCGGCCGGACTGGCCACGATCCGCGCCGAATATGCGCAATTATTCTCCGTCGAGCGTCCCCAATTGGTCGAGACCATTTCGTGGGCGGCGGGCAATGGCGACCGAAGCGAGAATGGCGATTATATCTACGGCAAGAAACGCCTGCGCGAGATCGACCGGCGGCTGGGCTGGCTGTCACGGGTGATGAAGGCAGCCAAGGTGGTCGATCCAGCGACGCAGGCAGATCGCGAACAGGTCTATTTCGGCGCGACGGTCGAGCTGGCGGACGCGGATGACAGGCGGCGTACGCTGACCATCATCGGCGATGACGAGACCGATGCAAGCAATGGACGGATCGGGTGGAATGCGCCGATCGCCCGAGCATTGCGCGGGGCAAGGGTCGGCGACGAGCGACTGGTCGAGCTGCCGGGCGGTGAGAAAAGCTACGAAGTGATCGCGATCTCTTATCCCGCGGGCACCTATCCGGCGGGCTGAATCCGATCCGACGCGACCATGAACGGGACCACCGAGCCAGCCGTTTCGGGGGGTGCATGGGGCAGCGCTTTTTCGAGCGAGTCGGCGATCGCCGTCAGGCCCGCGACCGCAGCCGCGCCGTTGTCATTGGCGTCGATGATCGACCAGGGCGCCCAGCGCGTATCGGTCTGGGCGAGCATCTGGACCAGCGCCGCGCGATAGGCGACCCGCGCCGGTGCGCTCCGGATTTCCTCAGCGCCGACCAGGTGGCGCTGCCATTGATCGTCCTGCCGCTCGGCGATCCGGCGGTCTTGCGTGTCGTCGGTAATGTGGAACAACAGTTTGACGATCAGGCTGCCATAGTCGCGCTGCTGAGATTCAAATTCGTTAATCTCGTCGAACGCGCGCTTCCATTCCTTGTCGGTCACCAACCCGAGCAATTTGTCCTCGAGCACGCGGCGGTACCAGCTGTGATAGAAGATCGCGCTATGCCCCGCCTCGGGCAATCTGGCCCAGAAGCGTGCCAGCCAGTGGCCATCGCGGGCGCGGCGGCGATCGGGCGAGACGGTGGTGACCGCGAAATGCGTCGGATCGAGCGCCGCGCCGAGCAATTTGACGAAGTCCCGCTTGCCCCCGCCTTCGGCACCTTCGATGACGATGATCACGCGGCGCTGGTGGACGATCTGCGACAGTTGCGCGCGGGCAAGCCGATGCTGGAGCGCGGCCAGCGCACCCGCGACATCGCCCTTGAACGGCATCCCCCGTTCAAAATCTGTTAAATCGATTGGCACTGCGCGGGGGGTAGCCAAAAGCGAATCGCTCCGCAATCGATCAAGCTTCGACCGTCCTGACATGGGGCATAAGCGCGATCAGGCGGGTTTGGGCGCCTTGTCCGGGCGAGGCTGGCCATCGGCGACGATCCGGATCGACAATTCCTTGAGCTGGCGCGGGGTCACCTCGGCCGGGGCGTTCATCAGCAGATCCTCGGCCTTCTGGTTCATCGGGAAGACGATCACTTCGCGAATGTTGGGCTCGTCGGCGAGCAGCATGACGATGCGGTCGATCCCCGGTGCCGAGCCACCATGCGGCGGTGCGCCATATTTGAACGCGCCGATCATGCCCGGAAAGTTGGTGTCGACTTCCGCAGCGGAGTAGCCGGCGATTTCGAACGCCTTGTACATGATGTCGGGGCGGTGGTTGCGGATCGCGCCGCTGCTCAATTCGACCCCGTTGCAGACGATGTCATATTGCCACGCGAGAATGTCGAGCGGGTCCATCGTTTCCAGCGCGTCCATCCCGCCCTGCGGCATCGAGAAGGGATTGTGGCTGAAGTCGACCTTCTTATTGTCCTCGTCATATTCATACATCGGGAAATCGACGATCCAGCAGAAGCGGAACGCGTCTTTCTCGATCAGGTCGAGGCTGGTTGCGACGCGGGTGCGCGCCGCGCCGGCCA
>JAJAZM010000036.1 GCA_026785645.1 Sphingomonas bacterium
CGCGCTCGATGTTGCGACGCTAACGCTCAAAATAGTCGACGGCGACAGCCCCGATGTCATCGTTCACGATCCCAAAAACCGCGGTGTCGCCCACATGCTGGTCGAAATGCCCGAGGCCGGCTTTCCCGTGGCCTTGGGCGTACTCTACGACGATCCGCGCCCGACCTTCGACAGCGCGGTGATCGAACAGAATGAAGCGATCGCCAAGGGCAAGACCGCTGACCTCCAGTCGCTCGTCGCCAAGGGCCAGACCTGGCAAGTCGAAAAGGAACCGAGGGCGGAGTAGGCCTGGCGTTGCGTCATGGACAATTTCACCCATTCTCTCGTCGGCTGGGCGCTAGGCCAGGCCGGGCTCAAGGCCAAAAGCCGCAAGGGCCTCGCCGCGCTGATCCTTGGCGCCAACATGCCCGACATCGACGTCTTCTTCGGCTGGGTCGGCTGGGCGCCGCTGGCAATGCATCGCGGCTTTACCCACGGACTGGGCGGCGGAGTGCTGGTCATACCCCCGTTGCTCGCCGGACTGTTATGGTTGCTTGATCGCTGGCAGATCAAGCGCGGAGTGACCTTCAAGAGCGGGCTGGACATGCATGTCGGCTGGTTGGTGGCGCTGAGTTACCTCGGCGCGATCACCCATCCCCTGCTCGACCTCCAGACGACCTATGCGGTGCAATTGCTCTCGCCGTTCAGCAATGGCTGGTACCATATGGACAGCCTGTTCATCATCGATGTCTGGCTGTGGACCTTGCTCGCCGGGTCGATCGCCTGGTCGCGCTGGCGCGAAAAGCATGGCCAAGAGTGGCAACGCCCGGTGCAGGGCGCGATCGCCATCGCCTTGGTCTATATCTCGTTCAACCTCGGCCTCAGCCAGACCGCGACCGAAGAGGTTAAACGACGCTCGCCGTCCGCCACCTCCATCTTCGCCTCGCCGCCGCCGGTGTGGTTCTGGAATCGGGGCATGAGCTGGCGCGAGGAGCGCTCGATAGGCCGCGCCGAGTTTCGTCCCTTCGGCGGCGGTCTGCTGGACAGCCATCCGCCCCAGCCCGACGCGATGGACGACCCGCTAGTCCGTACCGCGCTCGCCCGCGACCGTGCCTTGCGCAAATTCCTCGGTTGGTCGATCCTGCCGGTCGCCGACATCAAGCGCGGTCGTTGTCAGGGCGAGGTGACGATTGGCGATGCACGCTATGGGGAAGCGGGGTCGAGCCGGTCGCGGCTGGCGCATGTGACGACGGTCCCGCTGCCGGGACCCGGCTGTTGACCGCGCCGACGATCGTCTGGCTTCGGCGCGATTTGCGGCTCGCCGACCAGGTGGCCTTAGTCGTGGCGGCGGGGGAGGGGCCGGTGGTTCCCATCTACATCCTCGACGACGAAACGCCCAGGCATCGCAAGATGGGCGGCGCCTCGCGCTGGTGGCTCTACCACAGCCTCGCCGCACTCGGCACGGCGCTCGAGGCCAAGGGGTCGCGGCTGATCCTTAGGCAGGGCAAATCCGAGACGGTGCTTGCCGACTTGGCCACGCAAATCGGAGCATCGAGGGTGCACGCGCTGCATCATTACGAGCCATGGTGGCGCAATGCCGAGCGCGCGGTCGCCGAACGGCTCGACCTCGTTCTCCACGACGGCAATTATCTCGCCCCACCAGGCAGCGTCACCACCGGCGCGGGGCAGCCGTACAAGATCTTCACCCCTTTCTGGCGAGCATTGCGAGATCGCCTGCCGCCCGCCGAGCCACTACCGCCCCCCGACCGGCTTGATGCTCCTGACAAGTGGCCGCGCTCGGACGCGCTCGACGAATGGGCGCTGCTCCCCACGAACCCGGACCGGGCGACCGGCTTCGGCGCGCAATGGGCCCCGGGCGAAGCCGGGGCGCACGAACGGCTCGACGATTTCGCCGACATTGCGGCGCGCTACCAAGGCCAGCGCAACCTGCCGTCGATCGAAGGCAGTTCGCGCCTCTCGCCGCATCTCCACTTTGGCGAAATCTCGCCTGCCGCTGTGTGGCACTTGGTGGCTGATGCCGGCGGCTCGGTCGAAACCTATCTCGGTGAGCTCGGGTGGCGCGATTATGCCCAGAACGTCATCCTGCAACTACCCGATTACGGCCGCGCCAATGGCCGGCCGCAACTCGATTCGATCCGTTGGCGCGATGCCCCGGCCGATCTTGCTGCGTGGCAGCAGGGGCTGACCGGCTATCCGATCGTCGATGCCGGGATGCGCCAATTGTGGGTCTCGGGATGGATACACAATCGGGTGCGGATGATCGCGGCGAGCTTCCTGGTGAAGCATTTGCTGATCGACTGGCGGACCGGCGAGCAATGGTATTGGGATTGTCTGGTCGATGCCGATTACGGCTCCAACGCGACCAACTGGCAATGGATTGCGGGCAGCGGGATCGACGCCAACATGTTCGTCCGGATCATGGCGCCCCTGGTCCAGTCGGAGAAGTTCGATGCCGCCGATTATATTCGCCGCTGGGTGCCCGAGCTTGGCCATTTCGACGATATCGAGATTCACGATCCGCCCGACGACAAGCGCGGTGCCTATCCGGCGAAGGTCATCGAGCATCGCGAAGCGCGGACCCGCGCGCTCGCCGCGCTTGCCTCGACCAGATGATCGGCGGATAGGGCGATCATGGCGTCGCGTGGTTCTCATCTGGTTCGGGCGGATCGCAATTTTGCGACCGGCGCGGGGGTGATCGGACGGATCGCCGCACCGGCCTTTGCGGCGGTGCTCGACCGGCTCGACGAGCGGCTCGAATTGGGCGGGATCGAGGCGACCTTGCCCGATGGTTCGCACCGCCGGATCGGCTTTCGAAGCGAAGGGCCGGTGGCGGTGGTTCGCCTGCATAGCTGGATGCCGTTGGTGCGGCTCGCGACGTCGGGTTCGGTCGGCTGGTACAAGGCCTGGGCAGCGGGGGAATGGTCGTCGCCCGACCCGGTGCCATTATGTGCCTTGTTCATGGCCAATGCGGTCGCGCTGGGCGATGTCGCGCGCGCCAAGGGGCCGATGCGCTGGATAAACTCGCTCGCCCACCGGATGCGCGACAATGGCGTCGCCCGCGCCCGCCGTAACATCGCCGCCCATTACGACCTCGGCAATGATTTCTACGCCGCCTGGCTCGATCCGAGCATGACTTATTCCGCGGGCCGCTTTGCCCCCGGCGACGATCTTGAGGCGGCCCAGTATCGCAAGATTGCGCTGCTGCTCGACCGGCTCGATCTGAAACCCGGCGATCGGCTGCTCGAAATTGGCTGTGGTTGGGGGACGCTGGCGATCGAGGCCGCTAGGCGCGGGGTCGATGTGGTCGGACTGACCTTGTCCGCCGAACAGAAATGCTGGGCCGACGCCAAGATATCCGAACTCGGGCTAAGCGGACGGATCGACATTCGCCTGCAGGATTACCGGGCGATCGACGAGCAATTCGACGCCATCGCCTCGGTCGAGATGGTCGAGGCGGTGGGCGAGCGCTGGTGGCCGGCCTATCTCGATTGCATCGCCCGCAACCTGGCACCGGGGGGCAAGGCGGCGCTGCAGTTCATCAGCATCGACCACCGCCTGTTCGACGCCTATGCGAGCAGCGCGGACTTCATCCAGGCCTATATCTTCCCCGGCGGCATGTTGTTGAATGAGCCACGTTTTCAAGCACTTGCGGAGGATCGTGGGCTGGTCTGGAGTGACCGCGACGGCTTCGGGCTCGATTATGCCGAAACCCTGCGCATATGGTGCTCGCAGTATGACCTGGCGGTCCGCGACGGTCGCCTCGCCGGCTTCGACGATGCGTTCCACAAACTCTGGCGCTACTATCTGATGTATTGCGAAGGTGGCTTCCGCGGCCGCGGCATCGATGTCGCGCAGGCGACCTTGCACAAGGCCTGAACCCGCTCCTCAAGAAACCCCTGTCTTACAGCTCGGCAGCTGTGCGATGACAGAATCGGCTCTTTGATATCATGGATTGGATGCGACGGAAGACGCTTGGCCACCGTGAACATTTGTGAAGATTGGACGAATCTAGCCGTCGATCCGGTGACGAGCGCCGGTAATTGCCGCGCCAGTGAGGTGACCGAGGATTTCTGTCGCGACGACCTCAGGCGCCTTGAGCGCCTCGGGCTCCTCGCCCGGAAAAGCCAGCTGCCGCATCCTCGTGCGGGTAGCGCCCGGGTCGATGATCTGGACCCGGAGCTTGCCGCCGTGGGCGGTCTCGTCGGCATAGGCCCCGAGCAAGGTTTCGAACGCGGCTTTCGACGCTCCATAGCCGCCCCAGAAAGCGCGGGGCTCGCTGCCCACCGACGAGGAGATGCCGACGACATCGGCCTTTTCGGCGCGGCGGAGCAGGGGATCGAACGCTGCGATAAGCGCTTGGTTGGCGTGGACATTGAGCGCGAATACGCGGGTGAGTTCCTTGGGGTCGAGATGTTCGACCGGGCTCAAACTGCCGAGCATCGCTGCGTTGAGCACGAGAAGATCGAGGCTTCCCCAGCGCACGGCAACAGCCTCCGCCAATTTCTTGATATGATCGCCTTCGGTGAGGTCCATTGGCGCGATGGTGGCGGCACCGCCGGCGGCGTGAATCCGGTCTTCGACCTCTTCGAGCGCCGATGCCGTGCGCGCGGTGAGGATGACGTGGGCGCCAGCGGCAGCGAGCGCTTCGGCGGTGGCGGCACCGATTCCGCGGCTGGCACCGGTGACGAGCGCGAGCTTGCCGTCGAACGGCTTCGTGTCGGTCATTATGTTCCTTTTAGCGGCTGGCGACGAGGGACAGGGGCTTGGGTTTGCCGTCGCTGTCGCAATCGGTGAGCGTGGTCGGATAATCGCCGGTGAAGCAGGCATC
>JAJAZM010000037.1 GCA_026785645.1 Sphingomonas bacterium
GTGCTGCTGCAACCGGCGCAGGCTCTACCGGAGCGGCTGCAACCGGCGCAGGCGCTACCGGAGCGACCTCGACCGGAGCGACGTCGACCGGGGCTTCCTCGGCGAACAACGGGGCGTCGTTGACCTTCTTGGCACGGCTTCGGCGCTTGGGCTCCTCGGCTTTGCTCGGGGCCGGCTTTTCGGCGGCATCGGTGGCTTGCTCGGCTTGCCGCGCCGCTTTGGCGACTGTCGGCACAGGCTTGGCACCCAGATCCGCGGCGGCCTTTTGGGCCTTGGGACGACGGCGGGTCTTGGGCTTCGATTCCTCAACCGGCTCGGCATCGGCCAGCGGGGCTTCGTCGGCGATCACCGGCTCGATCATCGGCGTGTCGTCGGCGCTGACCGTCGATGCTTCGCTGCCTTCGCTCCGGCGACCACGGCCACGACCGCCGCGGCGACCGCGACGATTGCGTCCGGCGCCTTCGGTCCCGCTTTCTGGATCGTAAGCGTCACCCTCGGTACGGGGGCCATCGCGCGTCGGGGCCTCACGACGGGGCTCATCGCCCGCTTCGTCCGATGCCACCTGTTCGCCTTCGCCTTCGCCTTCGCCTTCGACCGCGCGGAGCTCGCTGCGTTCGGGACGATCGCCCTGATCGCCGTCTTCGCGCTGACGATTGCGGCCACGACCACCACGGCGGCGGCGGCGGCGGCGCGGGCCATTTTCGCCATCGCTGTCACCGTCATCGCGATTGCGGGCTTCGGACGGGCCACGCGGCTCGTCTTCATCCTCGTCGCCATCGGCGTCGGCGTCGCTATCGACGTCGGCCTCGGCCTCGGCCTCATAATCGTCGTCATCGTCGACGATCGGGGCGGCGATGCGCTGCGGAGCGACCGGACGGCCACCGCTGCTCTCGACCGCCATCCGCGCGCCTTCGAAGGTCTCGTCGATCATCACTTCCAGCGTGACTCCATAACGCGCCTCGATTTCGGCCAGCTCGCGACGCTTCTTGTTGAGCAGATAGATCGCCGCTTCACGGCCCGCACGGAGCGTGATCCGGTCGCCGCGACCGCGCGCTGCTTCTTCCTCGATGATCCTGAGCGCGCTCAGGCCCGACGATGACGCAGTGCGCATCAGGCCGGTGCCTTCGCAATGCGCGCATGGCTTGGTCGATGCTTCGAGCACGCCGGTGCGCAGGCGCTGGCGGCTCATTTCCATCAGCCCGAAGCTCGAGATACGACCAACCTGAATCCGGGCGCGATCGTTTTTAAGCGCGTCCTTCATCGCTTTCTCGACCTTCCGGATGTGGCCCGACTGCTCCATGTCGATGAAATCGATCACGACCAGACCGGCCATGTCGCGCAACCGCAGCTGGCGGGCGATTTCATGCGCCGCTTCGATGTTGGTGGCGAAGGCGGTCTGCTCGATGCTGTGCTCGCGGGTCGCCCGACCGGAGTTGATGTCGATCGACACCAACGCCTCGGTCGGGTTGATCACCAGATAACCGCCCGACTTGAGCTGGACCACCGGTTGGTACATCGCCGACAGCGTGTCCTCGACCCCGTAACGCTGGAAGATCGGGGTCGGGTCGATGTAGCTGGTGACTCGCTTGACGTGGCTCGGCATCAGCAATTTCATGAAGCCGCGGGCGGCCTTGAAGCCGTCCTCGCCCTCGACGATCACCTCGTCGATTTCCTTGTGATACAGATCGCGGATGGCGCGCTTGATCAGGTCGCTGTCGCGGTAGATCAACGCCGGTGCCGAGCTGCCGAGCGTCTTGTCGCGGATTTCGCCCCATAGGCGCGCGAGGTAATCGAAGTCGCGGCGGATCTCGACCTTGGTCCGCTCGAGGCCCGCAGTGCGGACGATGAGGCCCATCGTCTGCGGCAGGTTGAGGTCGGACATGATCGACTTCAAGCGCTTGCGGTCGGCGCCGTTCGAAATCTTGCGGCTGATCCCGCCGCCATGGCTGGTGTTGGGCATCAGCACGCAATAGCGGCCGGCCAGGCTGAGATAGGTGGTCAGCGCCGCGCCCTTGTTGCCGCGCTCCTCCTTGACGACCTGGACCAGCAGCACCTGGCGGCGCTGGATGACGTCCTGGATCTTGTAGCGGCGACGCAGATTCTGGCGCTTGCGGCGAAGCTCGTCGGCGGCGCTTTCGTCGACCGGCGAGGCGTCCGAACCGGTCCCGGCCTCGGTCTCTTCGACATCCTCATCATGATGGTCGCTGTCGTCGAAATCATCCTCGGGGGCGCGGTCGTCGGTGCCGTCATCGTCGTGATGCGGGTCGAGATTGCCATCCTCATACTCGGCGCGGAGCCGCTCTTCCTCGGCGGCATGCTCGGCTTCTTCGGCAAGCAAGGCGTCGCGGTCGGACTTGGGGATCTGGTAATAATCGGGGTGGATTTCGCTGAATGCGAGGAAGCCGTGGCGATTGCCGCCGTAATCGATGAACGCCGCCTGGAGCGACGGCTCGACCCGCGTGACCTTGGCTAGATAGATATTGCCCTTAAGCTGTTTATGTTCTTCGGATTCGAAATCGAATTCTTCGATCCGGTTACCCTTGGCGACTGCAACCCGTGTTTCTTCCGGGTGGCGCGCGTCGATTAGCATGCGCATGGACATTGAAAATTCTCCGGGCGCGCTGGAACCGCTGCAAGCGGGAGCGCGCGATGGTGGTGGCCACGGCCGATGTGGCGATGGCGTGATGTGCGTGAATTGCCTCTGCTGCGTGACCCATCCCGACCATCGCCGGGAAAAGCGCGCCAACCGGCTCGAATGCGAGCAAGCGTCTGGCGTCTGGTGGTGTCATGCGGCGTCAACCTCGAAAACCGCACCGACAATGCGGCGCAGGTCTGCAGGACTCCTGCAGGTAATAGCCGACTAGCACCAGCGCCCCTTGCCCGCAATGCCTCGCCAGTCGATAAGCGTCTTATGTGGCTAAGACGCGTAGACAGGCGAATTCGTTGGGCAATCCATATGATGCTCGCAGTGTGGCTCACCGCAATCGCCGTCTATTTCCTGATGCCGCGCCGCGCCGCGCCGAATGACGACGCCTTGTTCGGCGAAGCCCGACAGGGCGGGCTGACGGTCGCGCTGCGCGATGCCGCCGCGACGGTCGCGATCACCGAGGCCAAGGTTCCGGGCCGCCCGATCGTGCTGATCGATCCCGGCCACGGCGGCCGCGACCCCGGTGCGCCGGGAGTCTCGGGAACGGTGCGCGAGAAGGAGCTGACCCTCGCCTTCGCCAAAGAGCTGCGCGCATTGTTGGCGAAGAATGGTCGGGTGCGGGTCGCGCTGACCCGCGAAGGCGACGCCACGCTGACTCTGGAAGCGCGCGCGGCGATCGCCCGCCAGATCGGCGCCGGGCTGCTGGTTTCGGTCCACATGGACAGCGCGCCAAATCCGCTGGCGCGCGGAGCGACGGTCTATTCGCTGTCCGATGTTGCCTCCGACGCCGAGGCGGCGCGCTTCGCCTTGGCCGAAAACCGGGCGGGGGAGGCGCTTAGTAGCGAGTCCGATGGCGGATTGCGGTTCCTTCTGTCCGACCTTGCGCTGCGCGACCAGATGGCGGAATCGGCCGAGCTTGCGACCCGGTTGGTGAGCGGCAACCGCGGCCGCATGCTGCTCCGCCCCGAGCCGCACAAGTTCGCTGCCTTCCACATCCTGCGCCGGTCAGAAGTGCCCGGCGTGCTGTTCGAGGCGGGCTACATCAGCAACGTCGACGATGAGGCGCTGCTCCGCACGCCCGAGGGCCGTGCGCCGATCGTCGCCGAGCTGGCCCGCGCGATCGAGATTGATGCCGCGCTGAGATTGTCCCGCTAACCATGCTTTGCGTCGGCCCGCGAAGCCGCTAGACGCTTTGGCCAATGCCGACTTTCGCGCTCCCCCGTCCCGATCTCGTCCGCTTCAACCAGCGGGTCCATGACCGAATCGATCCGTTGTTTAAACGTCGCGGGGTGCGTCGGCTGGCGTGGGCTGCGCTGGCCGGCCTGCTGTTCTTCTCCTCGGTGTGGATCTGGTCGGCGGCGGGGCTTCCAAGCTCGGAGAAATTATTGAGCTACCAGCCGCCGCTGCCGTCGAACGTACGCGGTTACGACGGCAATCCGGTGCAGACATTTGCCCGCGAGCGCCGGGTCGAGCTGGCCTATGACGAATATCCGCCAGTGATGGTCCACGCCATCATCTCAGCCGAGGACAAGACCTTTTTCAGCCATGGCGGGATCGATTATCCAGGGCTGATCGGCGCGGTATTCGATTATTCGCGCAAGTCGGTCACCGGCGGCCGCGCCAGGGGCGGATCGACCATCACCCAGCAGGTCGCCAAATATCTGCTCCAGGACGATCAATATGCGATCAGCCGCAAGATTCGCGAAGCAATCCTCGCCTTCCGGCTCGAAAGCACCCTGTCGAAGGAGCAGATTTTCGAGCTGTATCTCAATTCTATCTTCCTCGGCCGCAACGCTTATGGAGTCCAGGCCGCAAGCCGCGCTTACTTCGACAAGGATGTCAGCGAACTGACCTTGCCCGAAGCCGCCTATCTCGCGGTGTTGCCCAAGGCGCCATCCAATTACGATCCGGTCCGTGCCACCGCTAAGGCCACCGCCCGGCGCAACTATGTACTCCGCGAAATGGCCGCCAATGGCTACATCACTGAGGCGCAGCGCGCCGATGCATCGGCCGTACCGCTTGGCACCATCCGCTACGGCAGCAATGAGAAATTCCGCCAGATGGGCGGCTATTTCATGGAGGAAGTGCGGCGCGACCTGATCGGACGGTTCGGCGAGAAGGCCGAGCAGGGCCCCGACAGCGTCTATGCCGGGGGCCTGTGGGTGCGAAGCTCGATGGTCCCGCTGATGCAGGATGCCGCCGCCGATGCGCTTCGCGAGGGCCTCGCCAAATTCGACGGAGGTCGCGGCTGGCAAGATACCAAGTTGAGCGTCGACATGTCCAAGGACTGGCGCGGGCAATTGTCCGCCGCGGCGCTCGGCACGGGCTTTCCCGATTGGCGCAAGGCGGTGGTGCTGAGCAAATCGGGCAGCCGGGCAGTGCTCGGCTTTTCCGATGGCACTGAAGGCAATTTGTCCTCGTCAGCGGCGCAGCAGGCCAAGCGCGGCGGTGGTGGAACCGCGTTCGGCGCGCTCAAGCCGGGCATGGTGGTGATCGCCAAATCGACGGGCGGCGACAATTATGCGCTCCGCTCGATCCCCGAAATTGGCGGTGCCTTCCTCGCGGAGGAAGTGCGTACCGGGCGGATTCTCGCGATGCAGGGCGGGTTCGACGTGATCGGCTCGTCCTACAATCGCGCCACCCAGGCGCTGCGCCAGCCAGGATCGTCTTTCAAGCCGATCGTCTACGTCACCGCGCTTGAAAACGGCATGACCCCGGCGTCGATCATCGTCGATGCGCCGTTCTGCGTGTGGCAGGGGGCGGGGCTGGGCAACAAATGCTTCCGCAATTTCGACGGCGGATATGCTGGCGCCAAGACGATGCGTTGGGGGGTCGAACAATCGCGGAACTTGATGACCGTCCGCGCCGCCTCGCAAACCGGAATGCCCAAGGTGATTGCCAATGCGGCGAAACTTGGAGTTGGCAGTTATCCCAATTATCTGTCGATCGCGCTCGGCGCCGGCGACACGACGGTGATGAAGCTGACCAACGCTTATGCGGTGCTAGCTAATAATGGGCGCGAAGTGCGACCGACGATCATCGACTTCGTTCAGAACCGCAACGGCAAGGTGATTTTTCGAACCGACAACCGCTGCGCGGTGATGGATGGCTGCAACGCCGCAGACTGGAATGGCCAAGTGATGCCGCGGCCGCCGATCCGCGCGAAGCAATTGCTCGAGCCCCAGGCCGCCTATCAGATGGTCCACATCCTCGAAGGCGTGGTCGAACGTGGCACCGCAACCGTGCTGCGTGACCTCGACCGGCCATTGTTCGGCAAGACCGGGACCACCACGGGTCCGACCAACGTCTGGTTCGTCGGCGGCACCCCCGATGTCGTTGCCGGCATCTATCTCGGTTATGACCGTCCGCGCTCGATGGGCAGCTATGCGCAGGGCGGGCGGGTTGCTGCGCCGGTATTCAAGCAATTCGCGCAAATCGCGCTTAAGGATGCGCCCAAGACGCCATTCGTCGCGCCATCGGGCATTCGCATGGTGCGGATCGACCGAGTCACCGGCAAGCGCGTGTTCGGCACGTTTCCGACCAGCGAAGATCCCAAATCCTCGGTCATCTGGGAAGCGTTCCAGCCCGAGACCGAGCCGCGCCGTTCGTTCCGCAGCGACAATCGCGCCGCCGCCAGCGACGGCGACAGCGCTTCTGGAGCGACCCCGAAACGACCCCGCGTGGCACGCGCCAAGCCCGCCGAGCCCAAGCCGCCCGCCGACGATTTCTTGCAAAGACAGGGCGGGATTTACTAGGGCCGCGCAACACCCTTGTTGGAAAGCCAAAATCATGCGCGCCGAAGCGCAAGCCTATATCGACCAGATCAATGCCGCCACCCAGTTGCTCCGCCGGTTCCTTGATTGGGACAAGGCGCACAAACGGCTGGGCGAACTCAACGACAAGGTCGAGGATTCGACGTTGTGGGACGATCCCAAGGCAGCGCAGGAGGTGATGCGCGAACGGCGGCGGCTGGAGGAAGCGATCGGCGCGACGCGCAAGATCGAGACCGAGCTGACCGATACGGTCGAACTGATCGAGATGGCCGAAGCCGAGGGCGATACTGCCCTGGTCGAGGATGGCGTAATCGCGCTTGCCGAGCTTGCCGAGCGCGCCGAGCGGGACAAGGTCGCGGCCTTACTGGCGGGCGAGGCCGACGCCAACTCATCTTATATCGAGATCAACGCCGGCGCTGGCGGGACCGAGTCCAACGACTGGGCGGGGATGCTCCAGCGGATGTATTCGCGCTGGGCCGAACGCCACGGCATGAAGGTCGAACTGATCGATTTTCATGCCGGCGAGCAGGCTGGGATCAAGTCGGCGACTTTGTTGATCAAGGGCGAATTTGCCTATGGCAATCTCAAGGTCGAGGGCGGCGTTCACCGGCTGGTGCGGATCAGCCCCTATGACAGTTCGGCGCGGCGCCATACGAGCTTCGCTTCGGTGTGGGTCTATCCCGAGGTCGATGACGATATCGATATCGAGATCAACGAGAGCGAATTGAGGATCGACACCTATCGCGCATCGGGCGCGGGCGGGCAGCACATCAACACCACGGACAGCGCAGTGCGGATCACGCACTTGCCGACCAACATCGTCGTCCAGTGCCAGAACCAGCGATCGCAGCACAAGAACAAGGCCGAGGCGCTGAAGCAGCTCAAGGCGCGGCTGTATGAGGCCGAGCTCCAGAAGCGCGAGGCTGAGGCCAATGCCAGCGCAGCGTCGAAGACCGACATCGGTTGGGGCCATCAGATCCGCAGTTACGTCCTCCAGCCGTACCAGCTGGTCAAGGATTTGCGCACCGGAGTGATCTCGACCGCGCCGCACGACGTGCTCGACGGCGATCTCGATCGCTTCATGGCCGCGGCTTTGTCGCAGCGTGTGTCGGGCGAAAAGGTCGAGGTCGAGGATGTCGATTAGGGCCGCCACTTTATTCCTTCTATCGCTCTCCGCTTGCGAGCGCAGCGTGCCGCAATCGGCCTTCCCCAAGGCGCAGCGCGACATTGCGCCGATCGTCAGCGACAGTTTTTCGACCGAGGATGCGCGCGACCGGCTGGGCGAGGCCGAAGCGGTGATCGCCTTTGCCGGGGTGGTGCCCGGCATGTCGGTGGCGGACATCGGGGCAGGGGAAGGATATTATACCATTCGCCTGTCGCGGGTGGTTGGCGCCAAGGGGCGAGTATTGGCGCAGGATATCGTTCCCGAAACCCGCGACCGGCTTGGCCTGAGGGTGCAGCGCGAAGGGCTCGACAATGTCGCAGTTCGGCTCGGCTTGCCCGATGA
>JAJAZM010000038.1 GCA_026785645.1 Sphingomonas bacterium
ACTGGGCGACCAGGAAGCCCCGTTGGCCTATGGCGACAACCGCAAGCGCGACATGGCGGGGATCCTCGAGCGGACCGGTCCGTTCCGCTGGCGGCTGGTGATCCCGTGGCCGCAGGATGGATCCAAGCTCCACGCCTACGAACTGACGCCGGTCGCCGACCAGCCCGAATGATTACGCTGGCCGACCCGGCCGAGGTTCGCGCGCATCTGGTGGCCGCGGCCCGCGCCGGGACGTCGATCAGCTATTCCGATCTGCTCGGCCAGCTAGGCTTCGTATTCTCGCGGCCCAAGATGCGCGCCTTGTGCAGCGTGCTCGGTACGGTCGATGCGCAGGCCGAAGCGCGTGGCGAGCCCGAACTTGCAGTGCTCGTGGTGCGCGCCTCGGACGGGCTTCCGGGACAGGGCTGGTGGGTCGCCGGTGGGGCCGACAAGCATGGCCATGTCGGCGACTGGGAGGGCCCGGCGGCGCGGCGGCTGGTCGAGCGGTTGCAGGCCGATGCGTTTCATTATTGGTCGGGGGCCGATCGCTAGGCTAAGGGCCGCGACATGACCTCTTCCCAGGAATCGCGAACCTTCGTCGTCAGCAGTGACGATGACGGCATTCGCCTCGACCGCTGGTTCAAGCGCAACCTTGCCGACGTCAGCTTCAACCAGGTGTCGCGTTGGGCGCGGACCGGGCAGATCCGGATCGACGGCAAGCGGGCCACGCCGGGCGACCGGGTGGCGATGGGCGAGTCGATCAGGGTCCCGCCGGCCGAAGCCAAGGACGAGGAGGAACTTCGCCCCAGGCGCCCGCAGATCGAGCTTAGCGACGACGAGACGGACTATGTCCGCTCGATGGAGATCGAGCGCGGGCGCGACTGGTTCCTGCTCAACAAGCCGCCGGGGCTGGCGACCCAGGGCGGGACCAAGACCAGCCAGCATCTCGATCGACTGCTCGGCGGGCTGGCGGGGGATAATGAGCAACGGCCCAAATTGGTCCACCGGCTCGACAAGGACACCAGCGGAGTGATCCTGGTGGCGCGATCGGCGCGGGCGGCGGGCCATTTCGCCAAGGCATTCAGCGGCCGTACCGCGCGCAAGATCTATTGGGCGATCATCACCGGGGTGCCGAGCCTCGAGCAAGGAATGGTCGATGCGCCGCTCGGCAAGCAGCCGGGCAGCGGCGGCGAGAAAATGCAGGTCGACGAGGAGAATGGGCAGGCCGCGCGGACCCGCTACCGGATGATCGACCGGGTCGGCAACCGCGCCGCCTGGGTCGAATTGCAGCCGCTTACCGGACGCACCCACCAGTTGCGTGCACATATGGCGGCAATCGGCCATCCGATCGTCGGCGATGCCAAATATGGCGGGCCCGAGGCGTTCCTGACCGGCGGGGTCAGCCGCAAGATGCACCTCCATGCGCGGCGGCTCAGGATCGACGGGCCCGACGGGGTGATGATCGACGGCAGCGCCGAACTTCCCGACCATTTCGCCGACACCCTCAAGATGCTCGGCTTCGACCCGCTGGCGGGCGACGCGCTGCCGATGGACACATTCGATTACAAGACCGACCCCGAGGTCAAGGCACGGCGCGTGGCCGCCGCCGCCAAGACCCGGCGCCGTGAACGCAAGGGCGAGCGGCGCAGTCGCGGCAGCCGGTCGGAGGCTGACAAGCCGACTGGCAAGCCGACTGGCAAACCAATTGGCCGGGGCACCGGCAAGCCGCCGGGCAAGTCGGCTGGGCGGGGCACGGACAGGCCCACCGGCAAGCCGATTGGCCGTGGGACTGGCAAGCCGACGAGCAAGCCAGCTGGCAAGCCGGTCGGTAAACCCGCGCGCAAACCGACCGGAAAGCCGCCCGCGAAACGATGAGCAAGCTGGCGATCTTCGACTGCGACGGCACCTTGGTCGATAGCGGCGGGACGATCCATCGCGCGCTTCGATCGACGTTCGACACGCACGGCCTTGAGTGCCCGCCGCGCGCGGTGACCAAGAAGGTCATCGGCCTGAGTCTCGACGAGGCGTTTGCCGCGCTGGTCCCCGATGGCAATCATCCGGCGCTGTCGCAGACCTACAAGGACGCGTTCTTCGCGATGCGCAGCCAGGGCGTGGTCGAGGAGCCATTGTTCGAAGGGATCATCGACGCGCTTGACGGTTTTCGCGCCGACGGGTGGATGCTCGGGGTGGCGACCGGCAAGAGCGCGCGGGGGTTGGCGCATTGCCTCGCCGCGCATGGCATCACCGACCGTTTCGTGACGCTCCAGACTGCGGACAACCACCCGTCGAAACCGCACCCCTCGATGGTGTTGGCGGCGATCGCCGAGGCAAGGAGCACTGCCGCCGAGACCGTATTCATCGGCGACACAGCGTGGGACATGGGATCGGCACGGGCGGCGGCATGCGGGGCGATCGGTGCCGGCTGGGGCTATCATGACGAGTCCGAACTGCGCGATTCCGGGGCGCATTTGGTAGCGCTCGATCCGGCCGAGCTGGTCGCGTTGTCGAAGCGCTGGATCGGAGAGCAAGCGTGAACGACGACGACCTGCTGTGGAAGAAGCGCTTCCAGACCTTCGCTTTGGTGCGGCTGGCGGGGTTGGCGCTGTTCCTGCTCGGCATGGCGGTGATGCTGACTGACCTGGTCAGGCCCGGCGGCTGGCCGTTGGTCGGCGGCATATTGGTCGCGATTGGGGCGATTGAGGCGGTCGTCGCGCCGCGCCTTTTGAAACGGTCGTGGGACAAGAAGTGAAGCGGTTCTGGACCGATTCATCGGTGGTCGAGGGCGAGAACGGCTTTGGCGTGATGCTCGACGGGCGGCCGCTAAAGACCCCCGCGCGCGTCGCGCTTGCAGTGCCGACGCGCGCCTTGGCCGACGCCATTGCGGCGGAATGGGCGGCGGCCGGCGAGACGATCGATCCGCGCGCGATGCCGATGACCGGGCTTGCCAATGCCGCGGTCGACCGGGCCGACGAACAACTTGTCGCAGGGATCACGCGCTACGCCGAAAGCGATCATCTTTGCTATCGAGCGCCAGACCCGGCGCCGTTGGTCGATCGCCAGGCCGAGGCGTGGGATCCTTTGCTGGGCTGGGCGCGGCGCCGCTTCGATGTCGATTTCGCGACGTGCAACGGGATCATCCACGTTGCCCAGCCGAGCGAGACGGTGCGCAAACTCAGCCATGCAGTGACCAGCCTCGAGCGCTTCCACCTCGCGGCTTTGTCGCCACTGGTGACGATCGGCGGATCGCTGGTGGCCGGGCTGGCGGTGCTGGAGAAAGCCATTCCGGTGGAGGAGGCGTGGACCGCGGTCAGCCTCGACGAGCGGTGGCAACTTGAGCAATGGGGCAGCGATGCCGAGGCCGAAGCGATGCTTGCGGCGAAGCGCGACGACTTTTTCGCCGCCGCCGCTTTTCTCGACCTGCTCAGTTAGGCCGTTCGACCAGTTCGCGGACGAATTGCATCAGGTAGGGCTGGCGTTCGCGGTGCAGCCGCTCGGCAGTGACGATCGCCTGGACATCGCGCGAGCAGCGCTCGACGTCGTCATTGATCAGCACATAATCATATTCGGCCCAATGCCCGATTTCCTGCGCCGCGCGGCGCATCCGGAAATCGATTACTTGCTTGCTGTCGGTGCCGCGATCGTGGAGCCGTTGCTCTAGATCGGGCATCGATGGCGGCAGGATGAAGATCCGCACGAGGTCCGTGCGGAAGGCGTATTCGAGCTGCTGGGTGCCTTGCCAGTCGATATCGAACAATATGTCGCGGCCGTCCTTCAACGCTTCCTTGATCGGCTCCTTCGGGCTTCCGTAACGATGATCGAAGACATAGGCCCATTCGGCCAGTTCGTCGTCGGCCACCAACCGATCGAATGCGGCATCGTCGACGAAATGATAATCGACCCCATCGGCTTCGCCGGCACGCATCGGGCGGGTGGTCGCACTGACCGACATGGTGATCGACGGATCGACCTCCATCAGCTTGCGGCTGATCGTCGTCTTGCCCGCGCCCGAGGGGGAGGAGAGGACGATCAGCAGGCCGCGGCGACTGCGGTCGAGCATCGTTGTAGTGGCGGTACGGTCCATGGCCGCACTTGCCTTGCCAAGCCCGTATCCGTCAAGGCGCACAGCGAGAATGGTGCAGTGCAACAAAATACTTGAATTCCTTGTTGCGGTGCGTTATTGTGCATTGCAGCAAAGGAATTCAGACATGGCTACCGACACCACCACCCAGAACATTGAGACCAACGTCGCAAAGACGGTCGAAGCAGTTACGACGCCCGTCAAGCTGGCGACCCCGACAGTCGCGAAGATTGCAACGAAGACCGCAACGAATACCGCCGCCAAGGCCGCTTCGAAGCCGGTCCGCAAGGCTCGTGCAACCACCGCCAAGCGCCGCGCGCGCAAGGCCATTGCGAGCAACGTCGCCGGGACTAAGGTCGCTGCCGCCGTAAAGTTGAACAACCAGCGCGCGGTCAAGGCGACCAAGCGCGTCGCCAAGGCGACCGTCGCCGCGGCCACCACGCAGATCGAAAGGAACACCCCCATGGCCTATGATTTCAGCAAGATGTTCGCTGGCTTCGAGCTTCCCGCCGCCGACCGTTTCCAGACCATTTTCGCCGATGCCGGCGAGCGTGGCCAAGACATGGTTCGCAAGACCCAGGCGACTGCCGGTGAAATGACCGAGCTCGCCAAGGCCAATATCGAAGCGCTGACCGAGGCCGGCCGTATCGCCGCCACCGGTGTTCGCTCGATTGGCCAGGACGCGCTGGCCAGCGGCCGCGAAGGCTTCGAGCAGGCTTCGACCTCGCTCAAGACCCTCGCTGACGCCAAGTCGCCGACCGAATTCTTCCAGATCCAGTCGGACCTGGCGAAGGCTTCGTTCGACCGCGTGGTCGCCGAAGGTTCGAAGTTCGCCGAAGCAATGGTCAAACTCGCCGGTGAAGCAGCCCAGCCGCTGTCGAACCGTGCGACGATCAACGCCGAGCGTATCAACGAGCTTGCAGCCTAACCTCCCCCCTTCTTTTGGGTAGTAAATGCGGTCGTCCCTTGCTGGGGCGGCCGCATTTTTTTAAGGGACGGGGGTATTTCAGTGCCGGGGCTTAGCGCACAGGGTTGCAGCGCGTTCGCGCCATGCCATATTCTTGGGACCATAATGACTCGCTTCGATTTCACCATGGCCGATCCGCCCCGCCGCGACGACGGCACCGACGACGGTATCGAGACCGGAGTAGTTACTCGTACGCGTCCCAAGACCAAGCAGCCGTCCAATTACAAGGTGCTGCTGTTGAACGACGATTACACTCCGATGGAGTTTGTGGTGGAGGTGCTGCAGCGCCATTTCTCAATGGGCATCGAGGACGCCACGCGGGTCATGCTCCAGGTCCATCAGAAGGGCGTCGGCATCTGCGGGGTGTTCACCTATGAAGTGGCCGAGACCAAGGTTTCGCAGGTGATCGACTTCGCTCGCGAGAATCAGCACCCGCTTCAGGCGACGCTGGAGAAGGCCTGACCGCCGTCTTGTGACTCGCGGCGCATCCGCTAAAGCGCGGCATGGATTCCATTCGTATCACCGGTGGCAAGCGCCTCGAGGGCAAGATCCCGATCTCGGGCGCCAAGAATAGCGCGCTGACCCTGCTCCCTTGCGCCCTGCTGACCGAGGGCAAGCTGACGCTCGGCAATCTGCCGCGGCTGGCCGACGTCGACAATTTCTCGCATTTGCTCAATGGGCTCGGCGTCTCGACCAAGGTCGCGGGCGTCAAAAAAGGTGAATTCGGGCGCAAGATGACGCTGAGCGCGCGCGAAATCGCCTCGACCGTCGCGCCCTACGACATGGTGCGCAAGATGCGCGCCTCGATCCTGGTGCTCGGGCCGATGCTCGCGCGGGCCGGCGAATCGACCGTATCGCTGCCCGGCGGCTGCGCGATCGGCGACCGCCCGATCGACCTCCATCTCAAGGTGCTCGAAGCGCTCGGCGCGGAGATTGAGCTCGCTGCGGGCTATGTGAAGGCGTCCGCGCCCAAAGGCCGGCTGTCGGGGGGCGATTACAGCTTCCCGGTAGTGTCGGTCGGAGCGACCGAGAACGGGCTGATGGCGGCGGTGCTGGCGAGCGGGCGGAGCGAATTGTTCAACGCCGCGCGCGAGCCCGAAATCGTCGATCTGTGTAATTTGCTGGTGGCGATGGGGGGCAAGATCGACGGGATCGGGTCGTCGCACCTGGTAATCGACGGGGTCGAGGGTCTCGACGGCTGCAGCTATGACGTGATGCCTGACCGGATCGAGGCGGGAAGCTATGCCTGCGCGGCGGGGATCACTGGCGGGTCGATCGAACTGGTAGGCGCTCGGCCGTCCGACATGCTGGCGATCACCAATGCGCTTGCCGCCGCCGGGCTGGTGATCGAATTTACCGAGAACGGGATGCGTGTGACAGCCGACAAGCCGCTTCGGCCGCTGGCCGTGTCGACCGCGCCCTATCCGGGCTTTCCGACCGACATGCAGGCCCAATTCATGGCGATGCTCAGCGTTGCCGAGGGCCAGAGCTTCCTCGAAGAGACGATCTTCGAGAATCGCTACATGCACGTCCCCGAGCTTCGCCGGATGGGTGCCGATATCGAGGTCCACGGGCGCTCGGCGATCGTCAAGGGCGGCGCCAAATTGACCGGGGCGCAGGTGATGGCGACCGACCTTCGCGCGTCGATGAGTCTGGTGCTTGCGGGCCTGGCAGCCAAGGGCGAGACCGAAGTCCTTCGGGTCTATCATCTTGATCGCGGCTATGAGCGGCTCGAAGAAAAGCTCCAGGGCGTCGGCGCGACGATCGAGCGAGTTAGCCTGGGCTAATCCGCGGTCGTCAGCTGGCGCTGGCCGCCGAGTTTGTGGACCCGTCCCGACTTCATCACGAACCCGACCTGCTCGAGCAAGCGGACGTTCTGCGTCGGGTCGCCCTCGACGGCGATGATGTCGGCGTCCTTGCCGACCGTAATCGTCCCCGCTTTGACGGTGATCCCGAGCAGTTCGGCGGCGTCGACGGTGGCCGAGCGGATCGCCAGCGTAGGGCTCATCCCGTTCTTCACCATCAGCGCGAATTCCTCGGCATTGCGGCCGTGCGGGCTGACCCCGGTGTCGGTACCGAAAGCGATCTTGACGCCGCGGCGGACTGCTTCGGCAAAGCTCTTCTCGGCATTGCCGGCGGCGGAGCGGGCCTTGTCATATTGGGCCTGTGTGAGAGCGCCGCGCTGGCCGTCGGCAAGCGCGGCGGCGGGGGCGAGCAGCGTCGGGACATAATAGGCCCCGGTCTGCTTGTAGAGGCGAAAGCTCTCTTCATTGGTAAAAGTGCCATGCTCGATCGAATCGACCCCGGCGCGGAGCGCGGCATTGACACCTTCGACGCCATGGGCATGCGCCGCGACCTTGCGGCCGAAGGTTCGGGCGGTGGTCACCACGGCGCGCATCTCGTCGTCCATCATCTGCTGGTTGAGCCCACCCGGCACATTGCTGAGCACCCCGCCAGTCGCCGCGAATTTGATCACGTCGGCGCCCATGCTGACCTGCTCGCGGGTGGCGCGACGACAGTCGTCGGCACCATTGCAGGTGTTGCCGGGCTGATCGACCAGGCTGGCGAGACCGCGATTGGCGCCGTTGCGCCCGTCGCCGTGACCGCCCGATACCGATACCATCCGCGCTGCCGAGAGAATCGTTGGTCCCGAAAATTGCCCGGCGTTAATCGAATCGCGAAGCGACAGCACGAGCCGCGGATCGCCGCCGAGATCGCGCACCGTGGTGAAGCCGGCGAGCAGGGTCTTGCGCGCGTTGAGGATCGCGGTGAACGCTTCATCCTCATTGTCGCGCCCCGACGCCTGGAGCCGCGCCTGCAGCCGGTCGTCGAGACCGGACAGATGGACGTGGCTGTCGATCAGACCGGGCAAGACGGTGGAGTTGCGAAGATCGACCACCCGCGCGCCGGGAACATCGACAAAACCGTCGCGCACCTCGGCGATGCTCCGGCCCCGGACGATCACGCTGGCATTGCGGCGCGGGGCCGTGCCGGCTTCGACGATCAATGTCCCGGCGTGGATCACCGTGACCGGCTCGGCGGCGGGTTGGGCGAGTGCCGGAGCGGCGGTGGCGAGTGCGATGGCGACGGCAAATTGTTTCATGATGGTCCCCTGTTCAGATCGTGTCGAGCGCATGGAGAGCGAGGCCAACGAGCCCGCCGACCAACGTCCCGTTGATTCGGATATATTGCAGATCGCGGCCGACCGCCGCTTCAAGTCGGTTGGTGATAGTCTGCGCGTCCCACCCGCGCACCGTCTCGCTGACCAGTTTGACGATCGAACTGCCATAGCTTGCCGCCAGGCCGGCCACTGTCCGACGGGCGAACTGGTTGATCGCAGTGCGAATTCGGACGTCCTTCTCGAGGCTCTGGCCCATCGATTTGAGCATTTCGCCGAGCTTGCCGGCCATCGCCGCGTCGGGGTTGCGCGCGGCGCGGATCATCGCCTCGCGGCCCTTCTGCCATAAGGTATCGAGCCACAGCCCGACCGATTTGTTGTCGAGCAGTTGCAGCTTGAGTTCCTCGACGCGGCCTTGCGTCTCGGGATTGGTCTGGAGGTCGTTGGCGAGGTCGGCCAGCGCCTGCTCGATCCGCAGCCGCACTGGATGCGCCGGGTCGGTGTGCATGTCGACGGTCAGTTTCTTGAGCCCGTCGATGATCGAATCGGACAGTCGCGAATCGACCCCGGCGAGCTTGAGCACCCAGTTGGTGCGCTTCTTGACCATCTCGCGGATCAGGCTTTCGTTGGCGTCGAGCGCGCGGGCCGTCCAGCGGATCGCCGCTTCGAGCATCGGCACATGGCGATCGTCGTTGATCGACGAGGCGAGCGCATGGCCCAGCAATGGCGCGATCTCGGCCTGCCGCAGGCGCCCCGAAATGGCGCCCTTGACCAGCCCGCCCAATCGTTCGTCATCGAGGCTTTCGAACAGATCGGCGATCAGCCGGCTCGCGCCCCGGCGGATCCGCGTCTCCTCACCCTGTGGCGCTTGCAGGAAGCGCCCCGCCGCACCAGCGAGATCGATATGCCGCATCCTTCGCGCGACCACCGGGGCGATGAGGAAATTCTCCTTGAGGAAATTGGCCAGCGTCTCGCCGATGCGGTCCTTGTTGCGCGGGATGATCGCGGTGTGCGGGATCGGCAGGCCGAGCGGATGGCGGAACAAAGCGGTAACCGCGAACCAGTCGGCCAGCCCGCCGACCATCCCCGCCTCGGCAAATGCCTTGACCCATGCCAGCCAGGGATAGCTTGGCTCGAAACCGCGCGCGATGAGGAAAGTGACCGCCATCAGCACCAGCAGCCCGGTCGCGGCAACCTTCATGCCGCGAGTGCCGGGCTGGGCCAGGTTGAATCGAGCAAGGCTTGGGGCGCGGGTCATCGACGGCACCTTAACCGGTCGTTGGTCGATGTCACTCCGCCGGAAGCGGCTCGGCCGTCGGTCGATGCGGCTCGCCATTGTCGAGCAGCTTGCCGAACTTGCGCCCGATCCAGCTTTCGACATCGACCGCCAGGCTGAAGCTCGCCGGAACGATCAACAGGGTCAGCACGGTCGAGAATACCAGCCCGCCGATGACGGTGATGCCCATCGGGCCGCGGAACGAGCTGTCACCGGTAAGCGACAAGGCCACCGGCACCATGCCCGCAACCATCGCCACGGTGGTCATCACGATTGGCTGGGCGCGCTTGTGCCCGGCTTCGGCGATCGCCTCGTCCTTGGTCATTCCATGGTCCATCATTTCGACCGCGAAATCGACCAGCAAGATCGAATTCTTGGCGACGATTCCGAGCAGCATCAGCAACCCGATGAACACCGGCAGCGAGATTGGCGTGTCGGTCACGAACAAGGCGAACGCGGCGCCAAGCGGGGCGAGCAGCAGCGAGCCCATGTTCACGAACGGCACAAGCACGCGCTTGTAGAGCAACACCAGCACGGCGAAGACCATCAGGATCCCGGCGACCACCGCGACGATGAAATTGATCATCAGCTCGGTCTGCCATTTGGTATCGCCAAGCTGGAGCTCGGCGACGCCCTGCGGCAGGTTTTTCATCGACGGAAGCGCGCGGATCTTCTTCCAGGCGTCGCCCGAGACGAGACCCGGCGCAAGGTCGGCACCAACCGCGATCCGGCGCACCTGATTGGTCCGCTGCACGGTGGTCGGCCCGGCGCCGAAACTGATCTCGGCGACCGACTTCAATGGCACCGAGCCACCCGACAAGGTCGGCACGGGGAGATTCTCGAGCGTCGAGAGATCGCGGCGCGCCGCTTCAGGGATCGCCACGCGGATCGGCACCTGGCGGTCGGCGAGCGAGAATTTGGCGCTATTCTGATCGATGTCGCCAAGCGTCGCGAGCCGGATCGTCTGGCCTAGGGCGCTGGTCGTCACGCCAAGGTCGGCGGCCAAATCGAGCCGAGGCCGGATGACGATCTCGGGCCGGACCAGATCGCCCTGGACCCGCGCCGCGCGAAGCTCGGGCAGGGTCTGCATCTCTTCGGCAATCTTGTTGGCCGTAGTGGCGAGCAGTTTCGGATCATCACCGCCCAGATGGAGCGTGATGTCGCGCCCGCCGCCGCTGCCGCCTTCGGGCCCACCACCCGATTGCGACTGGAAATTGACCCGGGCGTCGGGGATTGCGGCAAGCAACGGGGCAAGGCTGCGCTCGATCTCGATCGAGGTTCGCTTGCGGTCATCGCTGAGCGTGATGTTGAGGTTGGCCGAGCCGACGTTGACGCGTTCGACGACTTGCAGGACTTCGGGCGCAGTCTCGACGATTTCGCGGGCGCGGGTCGACACGGCTTCGGCCTGGGCGCGGGTCGAGCCCGGCGCGAGGAACATCCGAACCTGGCTGAATTCGCGGTCCTGCGCGGGAAAGAAGGTGAACGACAATTGGCTGAACAAAGCGACGGTCAGCAATAGCGATACAACACCGCCGACCATCGCCGACCAGCGATGCTTGAGGGTCCATCTGAGCGTTTTGAGATACCAGCGCATGACCGCGTTTTCGCCGTGCGGCGCGGGGCCGTGGCCCTTTAGCAAATAGGCCGCCATCAGCGGGGTGATAAGCCGCGCGACGAACAGGCTGATCATCACCGCGACGACCACAGTGAATCCGAAATTTTTGAAGAACTGGCCAGAAATGCCGGGCATCAGCCCGACCGGCAGGAACACCGCGACGATCGCCATGGTCGTTGCAAGCACCGCCAAGCCGATCTCGTCCGCGGCGTCGATCGACGCCTGATAGGCGGTCTTGCCCATCCGCATATGCCTGACGATATTCTCAATCTCGACGATCGCATCGTCGACCAGCACCCCCGCGACCAGGCTCAGCGCGAGCAGGCTGAGGAAGTTCAACGTGAAGCCCATGAGGTCGAGGAACCAGAAAGTCGGGATCGCCGACAGCGGGATGGCGACCGCCGAAATCAGCGTGGCGCGCCAGTCGCGAAGGAACAGGAAGACCACGATGACCGCCAGGATTGCGCCTTCCCACAGCATCTCAATCGACGATTCATATTGCAGGATGGTCGCGTCGACCTCGGTGTAGATGCGCTTGAACTTGACCTTGCCGTCGCCGTCTTTCTCGATCGTGCGCAGTGCCTTTTCGGCTTCCTCGTAGGTAGTGACGTCGGACGCGCCCTTGGCGCGGGTGATTCCGAAGCTGAGGATCTGGCGGCCGTCGAGCTTGCTGATCGAGCGCTGCTCGCTGTTACCGTCGATCACTTGGGCGATATCGCTCAGCCGCGCGGTGCGGCCGCCGGGCAAGGCGATCTGGGTCGCGCCAAGCTCCTCGGCGCCCTTGGCATTGCCAAGCACCCGGACCGATTGCTCGGATCCGGCGATTTCGGCGCGGCCACCGGCCGAATCGAGGTTGATCTGGCGAAGTTGCGAATTGACCTGCGAGGTAGTGATGCCCTGCGCCTGGATCGCGGCCGGATCGAGGATCACACGAATTTCGCGATTGACCCCGCCGTAGCGATCAACGCTTGCCATGCCGGGGATGGCGAGCAATTTCTTGGACACCTGATTGTCGACATACCAGCTCAATTCTTCAAGCGTCATGTCGGTGGTTTCGACTGCGAACAGCGCCAGCTGGCTGCCGGCTTCGGCGCGCACGACCTGCGGCTCGAGAATGCCCTCGGGCAGGTCGCCGCGGATTTGCGACACGGCGTCGCGCACATCGTTGGTCGCGCGATCGACCGGGGTGCCGATCGCGAACTGGACGAAGGTGTTCGAATTGCCCTCGCGCACCGAGGAGTTGATTTCCTCCACCCCGTTGACCCCGCGAACCGCCGCTTCGACCCGCTGGGTGACCTGGGTCTCGAGCTCGGTCGGGGCCGCACCGGGCTGGGAGATGCTGACGCTGACGAACGGGAATTCGACGTCGGGGCTGTCGTTGACGTCCATCCGCATGAACGACACGATCCCGGCGACGAGCAAGGCCACGAACAGCACGATCGGCGGGATCGGGTTCCGGATCGACCAGGACGAGATGTTGCGGAAGTTCATCGATTGAATCCGTTCTGACTAGCGGGCCGACTGGCGACGCGGCGCGACTTTCTGGCCGACGTTGAGGAACGGCCCGGCCGACAGAACGACCGATTCCTGCCCCGACAGGCCGGTCAGGATCGTGACGCCCTGGCTATCGACGCTGCCGATTTTGACCGCGCGCCGCTCGACCTGGTTCTTGGCGTTGATCAGATAGACGTAATTGCCAGCCTGGTCGCTGAGCACGGCACTTTGCGGAAGCAATGGCGCAGTGGTCGATCCTGACGCTATCCGCGCTTCGGCGAACCCGCCGGGACGAATCGATGCGGTGTAGGGGATGGCGATCCGCACTTCGCCCAAGCGCGACTGCGGGTCGATGATCGGCGAGACCTGCCAGATGCTGCCCGAAATGCTGGTCGTCGAACCGAGCGGGGTTACGCTAGCAGGAAGGCCGACACGCATCGCCGCGAGATCCTGCTGCGACATTTGCGCGCGCATCTCCATTTCGCCGCCGCGCGCCAGGCGGAACAGGCCGCCCGCGCCACCGCTGACGATCTGCCCGACTTCAATGCTGCGTGACAGGATCAGCCCTGAGGTCGGGGCGCGAATGTCGAGCCGTCCAATCTGCGCCCGGGCCGCGCCAAGCTGCGCCTGGGCAACGCGGATCCGCGCATTGGCGGAGTCGCGCGCGGCCTTCTTGCGGTCGAGATCGGCCTTGGACACGAACCCGCGGGCAACCAGCGCCGCGCTCCGGTCATATTCATTCTGGGCGAGCGCGGCATCGGCACGCGCGACCTGGATCGAGGCGCCAAGCTGCGCTGCGGTCTGCGACTGGACCGACCGGTCGATCGTCGCCAGCACCTGGCCCTGGCGGACCCAGCTTCCGGCATCGACCAGCACAGAGCGCACAAGTCCGCCTTCGCCAGCCACTCCGACCGGCTGGTCGCGGCGCGCGGCGAGCGCGCCGGAGGCGGTGATCGTGCGCGCCACTTCGCTGCGGCCGGGGACCACAATCGTCACGGATGGAACCTGCCCGCCGCGTCCGCCGTCGGCTGCTCCTGCAGTGTTGGTTGATGCCGCGGTGTCATCGCTGCCGCGGAACATCGCGAACGCGATCACCAGCGCAATCGCCGTGACCACTGCGGCGATGATCCAGCGTTTGCGGTTGGGCCGATCAACCACGATAAGCCTATCGGAGCCTTCGAAGCGGGTTTCCCGGTTCATGCCTGTCATTCTTTCGCCTTGTCGCGCTTGCGCAGCCAGTTGGTCTTCAGCTGTATTACACGAATAACTCACTCGCTGCAACAGGGCGGGTTGGCGAGGTGAATCCAACCCTTTTTCGACCAACGGTGGCACTTGCCCTGCGGACTGGGGTTGGTGTTGATAGCAATATGGTGTCCGCCGATTCGCGGGCGCTCACCACGGGAGGTAATGATGGGTCTGTTAGAATCGAACGGATGGATTGTCTGGATCATCATCGGCGGGCTCGCCGGTGCGATTGCCAAGCTGCTGATGCCGGGCAAGGATCCGGGTGGCTGCATCGTCACCATCCTGCTCGGGATCGCCGGCGCACTGCTGGCCGGCTTCATCGGCCAGTCGCTCGGGCTTGCAAGCACTGCGAATGGTGCGGGCTTCATCGGCGCGATCATCGGCGCGTTCGTGATCCTGTTCATCTATCGATTGATCCTGCGCCGCCGCTAACCTCCGCGACAAGAACCATTCAGCGATCAGAAATCGCCGGGCGGCCAGGCTCGTCCGGCGATAATTTCGCATTGGAGAAACTATGAACAGATTGATCCTGTCCGGCGTCGCCATGGCGTTGGCAATTGCCATTCCGAGCGCCGGTCACGCGCAGGGGGCGACCATTGTCCAGCCGCTTGCCGGCACCCGCCTCGACATCAACGCGACGGGCGAAGTGACCCGAGTTCCCGATCTCGCGATCATTTCCGCCGGAGTGCAGACCCTCCAGCCGACCGCGACCGCCGCAATCGAGGAAAATGCAACGCGGATGGAGCGGGTCCGCGCTGCCCTCAAGCGCGCCGGGATCGCCGACCGCGACATCCAGACATCGTCGATCAACCTCAATCCCGAATATCGCTATGTCGAAAACCAGCCGCCGGTGCTGACCGGCTATCGCGCCTCGAACAATGTCAGCGTCAAATTCCGCGACTTGAAACGCAGCGGGGCGATCCTCGACGCTTTGGTCAGGGAAGGCGCCAACCAGCTCAACGGTCCGACCTTGACGATCGACAAGCCCGAGGAAGCCTATGACGAAGCGCGGGTGAAGGCGATCGCGGTCGGAAAGCGCCGCGCCGAGCTTTACGCCCGGGCGCTTGGCAAGCGCGTGGTTCGCATTCTGTCGATCAGCGAGAGCGGGTCGATGGTGCCCAGCCCGATGCCGATGGCCTATGCCCGCGATTCGGCAATGTCGTCGGCCAAGACCGAGATCAGCCCCGGGACGCAGGACCTCCAGATCAACGTGTCGATGAGTTTCGAGCTTCAATAGGCACAAAAAAGGGCCGCGCAGATTGCTCCGCGCGGCCCTGATTTTGGTATCGGTTGCCGCTTAGCGGACCGAACCGCGACGGATCAGGTTGACGATCCCGAGCAGGACCACCGCACCGACCAGCGACACCAGGATGTTGGTGATGTCGAGCGGGTTACCGTTATTGATATTGCCCTTGCTGAAGATCAGGCTGGCGATGAATGCGCCGACGATGCCGACCACGATGTTGAGCAGGATGCCCTGCTGTCCATCGGTACGCATAATCAGGCTGGCAAGCCAACCGACGACACCACCGATGATAATCCAAATGATGAAACCCATGTTTCCCTCCTGTTCGTGGCCACTTTGCGTGACCTTCCGGCATCAAGACGCCTGATGCGCCTTACTTGTTCCGGAAAAATGGAGGGCTGTCCATACGCGGACGTAACGAAACGGCCGCGAGCAATTCCCGCGGCCGCAAATCGTTGATTCGTTTACTCTTCGCTCAGTAACGCTGCTGGCGCTCATATTGCTCGCGATAATGCTTGATCCGGGTAACCCTGAGCCCGGGCATTCCGGAGCGGTCGACCGCGCGCTGCCAACTGGTGAACTCCTCCAGGCTGAGCGTGTAGCGGGCGCAGGCTTCATCGACGCTGAGCAGTCCGCCAGCGACCGCGGCGACGACCTCGGCCTTGCGCCGGACGACCCAGCGCGTGGTGCCCGCGGCGGGCAGCGAATCCAGCGTCAGCGGCTCGCCAAGCGGTCCAATAACCTGTGCCGGCCGGATTTTCTGATTCTCGAGCATGCTGTTCCTCAACTACTACCGTGACTGCCGCCGGTGCTGGCGATGACCCTGTTTAACCAACGCCATTGAAGATATTCTGAAATGTGCTGGTAAACCGAAGCGTCATCATTCCTTACCGTCCGTTAACCCTGTTGCTTTCCCGAGCGATGCAAACGCCCCGCCGAGCCTGGCCGCCGAGTCGCGCCAGCCCTCGCCTGCGGAGAGGCAATTGGCGATCGCCTCGCGCCGATTGGCGGCTTTGGGACCAGGCGGGCGGCCAAGCGCACCGAGCAGCTCGTCGACGTCGACCGTCGCCTCGGCTGCTGCTTTGAACTCACCCTGATGACGCGCCAAATTCATGCCTGACTATTTTCTAGCTGTGGTTTAGTCTCTCTATGCGGACAGGGTGAATTTCGGGTAAAGACGCCGCCATGCCCGCCACATTCGACCTCGATCGCCCTGCCGGCGACACCAGAATTGTCGTCGCCATGTCGGGCGGGGTCGATTCGTCAGTGGTCGCGGCGATGGCTGCGCGCTCGGGGGCGGAGGTGATCGGGGTCACGCTCCAGCTGTACGACCATGGCGAAGCGGTCAAGCGCAGCGGCTCCTGCTGCGCCGGCCAGGACATTTACGACGCCAAGACCGTCTGCGACCGCTTGGGAATCGCGCATTATGTGCTCGACTATGAAAGCCGGTTCCGGACGGGGGTGATCGACAAGTTCGCCGACGAATATGCCGCGGGCCGGACCCCGGTGCCTTGCTCGCTGTGCAACCAGGGGGTTAAATTCGTCGATCTGATCGCTTTTGCAAAGGAGCTTGGCGCCGACTGCCTCGCCACCGGCCATTATGTCCGCCGCGTGGTGGTCGCCAATGGCAAGGAGGGGGACAAGCCGCAATTGTGGAAGGGCCGCGACCCGGCGCGCGACCAGAGCTATTTCCTCTATGGCACAACCGCCGACCAGCTCGATTATCTGCGCTTTCCGCTGGGCGACCTGCCCAAGAGCGAGGTGCGCAAGCTGGCCGAGGCCGAGGGGCTGGTGGTCGCCAACAAGCCCGACAGCCAGGACATCTGCTTCGTCCCCGACGGCGATTATGCGTCGCTGGTCAAGAAATTGCGCCCCGAAACCGCCGCACCGGGCGAGATCGTCGCGATGGACGGCACCAAGCTTGGGACCCATCAGGGCGTGGTCCATTTCACCATCGGCCAGCGCCGCGGGATCGAGGTCGGCGGACAGAAGGAGCCGCTGTACGTGGTTCGGATCGAGCCCGACACCAAGCGCCTGGTGGTCGGCCCGCGTCGCGCGCTGGCGGTCGCGTCGGCCAGTGTCGCCGGCTTGAACTGGCTCGCCGAGGACCAAAGCGAGGTCTACGCCAAGGTGCGATCGATGGCGCCTGCGGTGCCGGTGCATTGGGATGGCGCTGTGGGTAAGGACGATGGTCGGCTGACCTTCGCGCGGCCCGAATATGGAGTCGCTCCCGGCCAGTCGGCGGTATTCTACGACGGCGAACGCCTGCTCGGCGGCGGCACCATCACCGCGACCGAGGCGGCAACGATCGACGAGGCGGTGGCGGCGTAAGCCCGGCGACCAGCGCTGTAAAAAGCCCGAAGGTCGCGCTCGTGACACTTCCTCCAGCGAGTCGCTCCCCCCCCAACAGGGGGGTCATCAACTTCAGAATCAACTTTGGATATTTCGATGGCAGATGCGCGGGCGGCCGGATGCTGCGGCAATTAGCGCAGCCAAGGTGATCTACGGTTTGAAAGAGCCTGTCCCACGCCAGTCAAAGACCAAGCCAACGACTCGCGAAGCCGCCTACCCAAGCAGTCGAAATCCTACTTTGGAAGCTATTTCGTGATGGGGTTGCGGGGGACGCGCTATCTAACGTCCGCAATGGGTCGAATGCGGACATCGGAAGCTGACGACCGCAACGGGTGGGAAGCTGTTCTAAGCTCGTGTCTTCATCAACGCGGCGAGGGCTGTTGATCTCACCATCAGGGCCGAAACCTCCCGGGCGTCCAGCTCGTCCTTGAAGCAAAGACCAAGGAGCCCGCCGGTCTGCCATCTGACCACTGCCGCACAGCCAAGCGATCCGCAGTCGAGAAACACCGTCGTTCCGGGCGAAAATTCTGTCGAGCAATGCAATTTTGCACCGCCGGAAGACAAATCGAGGATCTGGACCGAATGACGCTCACCATTGGCTTGAAGGAACGCCGGTAACGCCACCGGAACGCGCGGATAGACGCGGCGGTCGGCATATGGATCATCGTCTTCAAGGGTCGAAGTGGAGTTTGTCATACTGTCCCGCCAATGACGGTGGCGTAGCACAGTTGTGCTGCCAGGGTGTAAACGCGGAATGTCCGCAATGGGTGGAAAGCGGGCATCGCCAGACAGGGCGTGGTCGTGGCTTTCCATCCGCCTCGACTTCGCTACACAAGCGCAAATGAAGAAACTTGCTGTTGCCGCAATCGGCCTGTCGCTCCTCCTTTCCGCCTGTGCCACAGTTCCGCCGCCGCCGCCCGCGCCAACGCCGCCGGTGACCGCGCCCGGGCCCGACTTCCTTGCGCGCAACGGCGCCGCCACGGGGGTCGTGACGACGCCCAGCGGGCTGCAATACTTCATCGTCAAATCGGGCGAGCCGACCGGCCGACCGCCGCTGTCGGGGGAGAGCGTGACCTTCGATTATGAGGGCAAATTGACCACCGGCGAGACGTTCGACAGCAGCTTCGCGCGGGGCGAGCCGTTGACCGGCAATATCGAACGGTTTGTTCCGGGGTTCACCGAGACGCTGAAATTGATGCGGCCCGGCGACGAGTGGATCGTGTGGATCCCGCCCGCATTGGGCTATGGCGCGGAGGCGAGCGGCCCAATCCCGGCCAATAGCGTGCTGCGCTTCCGGATGGCGCTGCACAAGGTCACGCCAGCGGCGGCACCTACCCCCTAACGCATCAGCCCGGCGGCGCGGAGCGCATCCTCGATCACCGCACCGACTCCGGTCGGGCGGCGGGGGGTGACCGGAATGGCGCGGGTGCGGGGAGGCTCGGCGGCGGCGACGACAATCGGTTTCGCCGGTGCCGCCCGCTTCGTTGCAACGGTCCCGGTCAGCCCCCAGGATTCGGCGATCCGGCTGGTCGAGCAGATATTCGCCTCGAGCATGTGCGGGCCGGCGGTGCCGCATGGCTCATTGCCGCGCGTGGCGAGCGGGGTGCCGTGGCCCATGCCTTCGATATCATATTTCTCGATCACCGCGCGGCCGTCGCCGTCGTGCCACACTTCGCGGCGGTGGCCGTCGACCCGGTCGACCAGGCTGCGCGTCTCGCCCAGCCCGTGCAGATCGCGCCACTGATCGACGATCACCACCGCATTGGCTGCATCGACGATCATGTCGCGGGTGCCGTGCCACACCGACAGGGTAGGCACTGCGCCGCGCTGCGGGGCGGCGGCTTTGGCGCGTTTGGCAAGCTCGATCCGCGACGGGCCGCCAGACCCGCGCATCCGTTCGAGCGCCTCGGGCAGGGTGTTGGCGCTGGCGAAGGGCAGCCCGGCGATGATCGCGCCGCCGGCGAACAGATCGGGGTAAGCGGCGAGCATCACCGCAGTCATCGCGCCGCCCGCCGACAGGCCGGTGACGAAGATCCGCGAGGCGTCGAGCCGATGCTCGGCGACCATATTCTCGATCATCCGAGCGATCGACCGGGCTTCGCCGTCGCCGCGCCGCGCGTCGGCCGGAGCGTACCAGTTGAAGCACAGATTGTGATTATTGGCGCGGCGCTGCTCGGGGTAGAGCAAGGCAAAGCCGTGGCGGTCGGCCAGTTTCGACCAGCCGCTGCCCTTGTCATAGACCGCCGCATTTTGGGTGCAGCCGTGGAGCACGACCACCAGCGGCGCGTTGGCAGGGAGATCGTCGGGAACGTAGATTCGGGCGTCGAGCGCGCCGGGGTTGGGGCCGAAGCCGGTCATCGCGGTCAGCCGGCCATCGCCATCGGCCATTGCCGCAAGCCCGGCGCGGCGTATCGCGGTGAGGCGCAAGACTGTGTTTCCGAGACCGCGCATGAGCTATTCCTTCGCAAAAGCAGCAAAATGCTGCACTGCAGCAATAGGTGGGCGCGTCGGAAGTTCCAGACAAGGGCAAATCGGCGCGATTCGGCGCGCTACAGCTGGAAATGCCCTTCGATCACGGTCACGCAATGGCCGCCGAGAATGACCCGGTCGCCCCCGTCTTGTGTCGAAGCCACCCTCAGCTCGCACTCGATCTGGCCGCCGCGCTTGCTCGCCTGGAAGGCGGTGAAGCGGTGGCGGTCGAGCTTGTCCGCCCAGAACGGCACGAGCGCGGCGTGGGCCGACCCGGTGACCGGATCCTCGTCGATGCCGTGATAGGCAGCGAACACGCGGCTGGCGATATCGCTTTCGTCGCCCGGCGCGGTGACAATCACAAGCCGGTCGATGGTGCGCAGGGCAGCGAAATCGGGCGCGACGGCGCGGACGGCGGCTTCGTCGGCGAGGGTGGCGATCGCCGCGCCATTGCCGCCGCGGCTGAGGAAGGTCGGGGTATCGGCGGGAAGCCCGAGCGCATCGAGCAGGCCGGGCTCGGTGCCTTTCGCGACCGGATAGGCCGGCAGGTCGAGCGCGAGATTGCCATGATCGCGGGTGACGGTGAGGATTCCCGAGCGGGTGGCGAAGCGGATTGCGGTGCCGCTCATCAGGACATGCGCGCTGGCCAGCGTGGCGTGGCCGCACAGATCGACCTCGACTGTCGGGGTGAACCAGCGCAGGTCGTAATCGGCGTCGGCGGCGTCGCTGGGCACGGTAAAGGCGGTCTCGGCGAGGTTATTCTCGGCCGCGATCGACTGCATCGTCGTATCGGGCAGCCATTCGGTGAGCGGGATCACCGCCGCCGGATTGCCCTCGAACGGCCGGCTCGCGAAGGCATCGACCTGGAAGAAGGGCAGCGGAGTCACGTCCGGCTTTCGGTGATCGCCGAGGGCAGCATCGTCTCGCGGTCGGTATGACCCTCGGGGTCGAGGTGGATCAGGATTTCGGTCCCCGGGAAGCGCGCTTGGAGCGCCTCCTCGACCGTGTCCATCCGCTCATGCGCATCCTCGACAGACCAGGTCCCCGGCACCCAGACGTGGAACTGGACGAAATCATGCGCGCCGCTGGTGCGGGTGCGGCAATCGTGGAGACCGGCAAGCTCGGGATGTTCGGCCGCCGCGGCGAGAAACGCTTGGCGTTTAGCGGCGGGCCATTCCTTGTCCATCAACTGGTCGATCGATCGGATCGCCGCGCGCCACGCGCCAAACATCAGCCAGCCTGCGATCACGATCCCGAACAACGGGTCGGCCATCCGCCAGCCGAGCAACTGGTCGAGCACCAAGGCGATGATCACTGACAGGTTGAGCAGCAGGTCGGACTGATAATGAAGATGGTCGGTCTCGATCGCGACCGATCTGGTGCGCTTGATGACGTAGCGCTGGTAGGCGAGCAAGGCGAAGGTCGTGCCAATCGCGACCATCGACACCCCTATGCCAAGCTCGAGCCCCTCGGTCTGGGCATCGCTGCCGAGCCGGTCGATCGCGCGCCACCCGATGGCAATGGCGGAGATGGAGATCAGCACGACCTGCGCCAGCGCGGCCAGCGCCTCCGCCTTGCCGTGGCCGAAGCGATGGTCGTCGTCGGCCGGCATCGCCGCCATGCGCACCCCGACCAGAGTGACGATGCTGGCGATCAGGTCGAGTGCGGTGTCGGCGAGGCTGCCGAGCATGGCGACCGAGCCGGTGTGAATCGCGGCATAAGCTTTGAGCAGGACGAGGAACACCGCCATGGTGATGCTGGCGATCGCCGCACGAGTAGTGAGCCGGGCACGGGCGGCGCTGCGGTCGGCGTGGGCGTTTGCGGCCGCCGTCATGGGTAGAGCATCCCTTCGGTCCACACTGTCCCGGCGCGGACGAACAGGCGGCGCTCGTGGAGACGGTGGGCGCGGTCTGACCACAGTTCGATTCGGGTTGGCACCACTCGAAAGCCCGACCAGCGCGGCGGGCGGGGCACCGGCTGATCCTCGAACCGCGCCTTCATCTGCTCGAACCGTGCCTCGAAGGTTTCACGGGCGTCGAGCGGGCGCGACTGGTCCGAAGCCCAGGCGCCGAGCCGCGAATTGCGCCCGCGCGAAGCGAAATAGATATCGGCCTCGGCATCGCTGACCGCCTCGACCGGCCCTTCGATCCGCACCTGGCGGCGAAGCGTCTTCCAGTGAAACAGCAAGGCGGCGTTGGGATTGGCGGCAAGCTCGCCGCCCTTGCGGCTGTCGAGGTTGGTGTAGAACACGAAACCGGCGGGTCCATGGCCCTTGAGCAGCACCATCCGCACCGACGGGCGCCCGGCCGAATCGACCGTCGCCAGCGCCATCGCTTCGGGATCGTTGAGCTCGGACGCCTTGGCCTCGGCGAACCATGCATCGAACAGGGTGATTGGATCATCGCTCATTTCGGGGTCGTCCTAGAGCCTGATCGTCGACGGAGAAAGCGCTTTGCGCTTTCGCCGTTGACGTGAATCAGGCTCCATCAAAAATCTTGGACCTTGATTCACGCTTCGGGCTGAAGACGCCCGAAACGATCAAGGTCCGGCTCTGACGTGCTTGCCCTGCAAGGCACCCTGTTGCAGGAGGCGTCCCATGGACCTTTATCAACGCCTAGGGATCAAGCGCGGCGCGAGCGAGGCCGAGGTCAAGAAGGCCTATCGGAGTCTCGCCAAGCAGCTTCACCCCGACCGCAACCAGGACAATCCCAAGGCGGCCCAGCGCTTCAACCAGATTACGCAGGCCTATGACATCTTGTCCGACAAGGACAAACGCGCGCGCTACGATCGCGGCGAGCTCGACGAGGAGGGCAATCCCAAGTTCGGCGGTTTCGGCGGCGGTGGCGGTGGTTTCGGTGGGGGGAACGGCGGCGCGGGGCGTGGCAGTCCAGGCGGCGGGCAACCCGGATTCGAGGGCTTCGACCAGGCGGCGACCGCCGACCTCAGCGATTTGTTCGAAGGCCTGTTCAGCGGTGCGCGCGGCGGGCGGCGGACGCGCGCGCCGCAAAAGGGCGCCGACCTCGCCTATCGCCTCAAGGTGCCATTCCTCGACGCGGCGACGCTCAAGGCGCAGCGGGTGTCGCTCGCCGCGGGCAAGACGATCGACGTCAAATTGCCCGCCGGGGTCGAGGAGGGAAGCAAGATCCGCCTCGCGGGGCAGGGCCAGCCGGGGCCAGGCGGCAAGGGCGACGCGATCATTGCGATCGAAATTGGGCCCCATCCGCACTTCACCCGCGACGGCAAGGACATCCGCTTGGCGCTGCCGATCAGCCTGACCGAGGCGGTGCTCGGCGGCAAGGTCAAGGCGCCGACGCCTGAAGGCGCGGTGATGCTGACCGTTCCCAAGGGCGCAAGCTCGGGCAAGGTGCTGCGGCTCAAGGGGCGCGGCTTCACCGACAAGGCGGGCAAGCGCGGCGATTTGCTAGTGACTCTGGCAATCGACATTCCGCAGGGCGATGCCGCGCTCGAGTGCTTCGCCGCCGAATGGACCGGCGGCGGCAACCCGCGCGCGGCGCTCGGGGTTTAATTTCCCGCATGCAGGAACAGCATCCCCTCTCCCCCGAGGACCGGCGCAAGCGCCAGGCCGCCGAGACCGCGGCTTATGGCCCCGACGTCGTGGAGCAAATCTACTGCCCGCCGACGCCGTGGGAAATCACCAAGCGGGTCGCGATCGGAGTCTATAACGACGGCTTCATCCACGCCGGCAATCTCGCCTTCCTGTCGATCCTGGCACTATTTCCCTTCTTCATCCTCGCGACCGCGATGGCGCAATTGCTCGGCCAGTCAGCGGATGGCGCAAAAACCGTCGCAGCCGTGCTGTCCAAGCTTCCGCCGCAGGTTGCCGGGGTGCTCGCCGGACCGGTGCAAGAAGTGCTGACCGTGCGCACCGGACCGTTGTTGTGGTTCGGCGCCGTGGTCGGGCTGTGGACCGCGGCGAGCTTCATCGAGACGATCCGCGACATCTTGCGCCGCGCTTACGGGGTGAAGTTCAGCGCGCCCTTCTGGACATACCGCTTGAGCTCGATCGCATTGATCATCGTCGGAGTGATGGTCCTGATGGTGGCGTTCGGCGCCAGCGTGATGCTGAGCTCGGTCGATAGTCTCGTGGTGTCGCGGCTGCCTGCATCGGATGGGCTTGCGACTCGTCTTGGTTACTACCGGATCGCACCGGCCATCGCCTTGTTCGTCACATTCTATTTCACTTTTCTCGCGCTGACCCCGTCGCGTTATCGCAAGGTCAGCTATCGCAAATGGCCGGGCGTGCTGCTGGTCACTGCCTGGTGGATGGCAACCGCCGAACTGCTGCCGGTGACGCTCAGTCTGGTGGGCGGTTACGAGATCACGTACGGCAGCCTTGCCGGAGTGATGATCGCACTTATCTTCTTCTTCCTCATCGGGCTCGGCGTGGTCGCCGGGGCCGAGCTCAACGCCGCGCTGGCGGATTCCGGGGGCCACGCGCTAAAGGGCGAAGTCTATAGCGGCCCGTTCGTCGCCGAGCTCGAGGTCGACGAGCCCGCGCCCGACGAAGATGTCGCCAACAGTGAATTTCAGGGGATCAAGACATGAGCGGATTGATGAAGGGCAAGCGTGGCCTGATCATGGGCCTGGCCAATGACAAGTCGCTCGCCTGGGGGATCAGCAAGCAGCTCGCGGAAGCCGGCGCCGAGCTCGCCTTCAGCTACCAGGGCGAGGCATTGGGCAAGCGCGTCCGTCCGCTCGCCGCCGAAGTCGGGAGCGATTTCGTGGTCGAATGCGATGTCGGCGACATGGGGAAACTCGACGAGACGTTCGACGCGGTTCGCAACCGCTGGGACGGGCTCGATTTTGTCGTCCACGCCATCGGTTTCTCCGACAAGAACGAGCTTCGCGGCGGCTATGTCGACACCAGCCTCGACAATTTCCTGATGACCATGAACATCTCGGTCTACAGCTTCTGCGCGGTCGCCCAGCGCGCACGGCGGATGATGAAGCCAGGCGGCTCGCTGCTGACCCTGTCCTATTACGGCGCGGAAAAAGTCATTCCGCATTACAATGTGATGGGCGTCGCCAAGGCGGCGCTCGAGACCAGCGTCAAATATCTCGCCGCCGACCTCGGCCCCGAGGGTATCCGCGTCAACGCGATCAGCGCCGGCCCGATCAAGACGCTCGCCGCCAGCGGCATCGGCGACTTCCGCTACATCATGAAGTGGAACGAATACAATTCGCCGCTGCGCCGCAACGTCACGATTGAGGATGTCGGCGGGGCGGGCCTGTATCTGTGCAGCGAACTCGCGAGCGGCGTGACCGGCGAGATCCATCATGTCGACGCGGGCTATAATGTCGTCGGCATGAAAGCCGAGGACGCGCCGGATATCGCGACGGTGTGATGATGGAAGAGCCAAAGAAATCCAAGCCCTCGGTGCGCAAGCGGGCCGATGAGATCAAGCCGTTCCGCTGCAAGAATTTGATCGCCGTGCTCGAATGTCCGAGCGACGTTCAGAACATCGGGACCGTGATCCGCAACGTAAATGCCTTGGGCGTCGAGAAAGTCTATGTCGTCGGTCCGCGCCGAAGCTTGTCCGATGATTGGCAGGAGTTGCGCGACCGGAAGTCCCTGTCGAAGACCTCGGTATCCGCTGTCAAATGGACGTTTGTGAAGCGCTTCGACAGTACCGACG
>JAJAZM010000039.1 GCA_026785645.1 Sphingomonas bacterium
GATTGGCACCCCATGTGAACACCAGGAAGCCCAAGCCGACCTGGGCCAAAGCCAAAGCGAACTTGGCCGGGGCCGATGGCTCGAGCCCCTTGCGGCCGAGCGCGGTCCAAAGCCAAGCGAAGATCGGCGCCAGCAGGATGATGTAGATCGGGTTGATCGACTGGAACAGCGACGCCGGAACCCCGGCGCGATCGACGAATCGATCGGTGTAGAGGTTGAGGCTGCCGCCGGCCTGCTCGAACAAGCCCCAGAACAAGGGGTTGAGCGCGATCAGGAAGAGGATGGCGAAGATCCGCTGACGCGGCTCCTTGTCGAGCTTGAACGCCTGATAGAGGACGTACCCAAGCAAGCCGATGCCGGAGAAGATCAGCAGATTCTGGATGACGTCCTGATATTGGATCAGCGCCCAGATCACCGCCACCGCGGCGATGCCGATGCCGTACAGCACCGGATCGGCGACTTGACCGCTCTTGCGCACCGGCGGTTCGCCGGCACCGTTGAGCAAGCCCTTGCCGAGCACGAACACGACCAGGCCGAGCAGCATGCCGAGGCCGGCCGCGCCGAAGCCGTATTTCCAGCCATAAGTCTCGCCCAGGTAACCGGCGAGGATGGTGCCGATCGCGGCGCCGACGTTAATTCCCATGTAGAAGATGGTGTACGCGCCGTCGCGGCGGACATCGGTCAGATTGTAGAGCTGGCCGACCATCACCGAAATGTTGGCCTTGAGGAAGCCCGAGCCGACGATGATGAACGACAGCGCCAGCCAGAAGACGTTGATGGTCGGATCGGATTGGCCGCCGGTCCCTTCGAACGCCATGGTGAAATGGCCGATGGTCAGCAGGATTGCGCCAAACAAGACCGCCTTGCGCTGGCCGAGATAGCGGTCGGCAAGATAGCCGCCGAGCACCGGGGTGATATACACCAGGCTGGTGTAGGCGCCGTAGATGAGGTTGGATTTGCCGTCGTCGAACAGCCAGTGCTTGGTCAAATAGAAGATCAGCAAGGCGCGCATGCCGTAATAGGAGAATCGCTCCCACATTTCGGCGAAGAAGAGCACGTAAAGGCCCTTCGGATGACCGAAAAACTCGGGCTTGCTCGACATTGCGACCATGCTGCCGCCGCCCAACAGGGCGATCAGGAAGATGATTGCGATCGCAGGAATGACAGTTTCGGGGGACACTATTGATTCTCCTCACCTGTGATCGGCACGCCTCGCGAGGGGGTGCCTGATTGGCTGGCGCGCAACCTAACGTCGAAAATCGACTTGTGAAGCCGATTGTTGCGAACCGGCGCGACTGTTAGGCCAACGCACCATGCTCAACGACCTATCCACCACCTTGTCATTACTCGAAACCCGCCGCTCGGGCCGCCCGCGCGAAATGATCGCGCCGGGGCCGAGCGAGGCCGAGCTGGCGCGCATCCTGACCATCGCCGCGCGCACGCCGGATCACGGTAAATTGTTTCCGTGGCGGTTCGTGATTGTCGCGAAGGATCAGCGGCAAGCGCTGGCCGACCTGCTCACCAAGGCCTTGCCCGAAGCCTTGCCCGCAGCGGGGCCGGCGCATGTCCAGAAGGCGCTCGAATTCGCCCACCAGGCGCCGAGCCTGGTGGTGCTGGTCGCCGCCCCCATCGCCGACCACAAGATACCGCAGTGGGAGCAGCAATTGTCGGTCGGCGCGGCGGGGATGAACCTGCTGATGGCGGCGCATGCTTTCGGCTATGTCGGCGGGTGGCTCACCGGCTGGGCGGCTTATTCCGAACGAGTCCGCACTGCCTTCTGCGGCCCGGGCGAGCGGATCGCGGGGTTCCTGTTTCTGGGGTCACCCGGCTGCGAATTGCAGGAGCGGCCGCGCGCGCCCCAGACGGCGGTTGCGCGTCCATGGATTCCGCCGACCACGTAATATAGTTGAAACTTATTGCGATGTGCTGTATTACCACAGCATGACGCTAAGAACGCCCCACGAAAAACCGGTTTACGTTCGCCTTCGCGAAGTGATCGCCGATTCGATCCTGACCGGCCGTTTCAAGGATGGCGACGCTTTGCCCTCGGTCCGCGCGCTGGCGATCGAGGAAGGCGCCAACCCGCTGACCGTCGCCAAGGCCTATCAGGGTTTTCAGGATGAGGGCCTGGTGGTGGTCAAGCGCGGTGTCGGGATGTTCGTCGCCAGTGGCGCCGCCGCCCGCCTGCGCACCAGCGAGCGCGACAGCTTCATCACCGGCGAATGGCCATTGATCCGCAAGCGAATGGACCGGCTCGGGATCGACCCGGCCGAGCTCTTCGCAAAAGACTAGCCGAGCGCCGCGGCCGGCACCGAGTAAAGCATCGCCGCACCGCTTTCCGCACCGGCCGCAAGCCCGAGCGCTTCGGGCACCACCACGCCGAGGAAATAGTCCGCCGCCGCGCGGTCGCGATCGCTGGCGTCGGGGGCGCGGGCGAGTCGCTCGACCAGCCATCCGGCAACCATCACCGAGCACATGGTGAGGAACGGATAGCTTCCAGCCAGCCGGTCGTCGGCACTCGCGCTGCGCAGGCTCGCCGCGGCTACCTCGACCGTGTCGGTCAGCGCTATCAAAGTCGGATGCTGCGCTTCGGCCTCGATCTCGCCGATCAGCCCGTCAAACGCTATTCCTCCGTCGAGCCCCAGTTTGCGTGCCACCAGATCTGCCGCCTGGATGCCGTTGGTGCCTTCGTAAATCGGCGCGATTCGCGCGTCGCGCAAATGCTGGGCGGCACCGGTTTCCTCGATATAGCCCATCCCGCCGTGGACCTGGATGCCGAGATTGGCGACCTCGCAGCCGACATCGGTGCCCCACGCCTTGGCCAGCGGGGTCAGCACGTCGCCGCGATACCCTGCCTCGACATCGCCGCGCGCGGCGCGATCGATCTGGCCGAACGCATAATAGACCAGCGCGCGCGATCCCATCGTCAGTGCTCGCATCCGCAGCAGCATGCGGCGCACGTCGGGATGGTCGGCGATGGCCTTGCCATTCTGCCGTCGGTCGAGCGCATAAGCCACGGCGCGCTGGGTCGCGCGCTCGGCGATCCCGAC
>JAJAZM010000040.1 GCA_026785645.1 Sphingomonas bacterium
ACCTTGTCCGTCGCGACGAACGTCATTTTATGCTTGTGCGTTTGCCGGTTTCGAATCGGCGCGCGATTGGATCGCCGGCCTCGTCCGGATAGGGAGTTGAACGGCTTTTTATGCAAATCATCGTTCGCGACAATAATGTCGACCAGGCGCTGCGGGCGCTCAAGAAGAAGCTGCAGCGCGAGGGCGTGTATCGCGAGATGAAGCTTCGCCGGCATTATGAAAAGCCCTCGGAAAAGCGCGCCCGTGAGCGTGCCGCCGCGATTCGCCGGGCCCGCAAGCTCGAGCGCAAGCGCGTCGAACGCGAAGGCGCGCGCTAAGCTTCCCTTCCCTCCTCACCCACCCGAGGATCATCATGTCGGCCACCCAGGTCCCAATCCGCCCGCTCAAGCGCGGCTCGATGCTCAAGCTGTGGCTCGGACTGGCGCTGCTGATCGCGGCGGCGGGCGTGCTGGCGTGGATCGGGGCTGGCTCGCTGCGCGGTGAAACCACTGCGACCGGCGTGCAGATCCGGACCCTCGAGAAAGGCACTGGCGACCCGGTCAAGGCGACCGACGGCGCGGTGATCGAATATGAAGGCCGGCTGGCCGACGGCACGGTGTTCGATTCGACCGCTGGCCGCGGCCCCGCCGGGATGATCCCCGGCCAGGTCATCCCCGGCTTCGGCGAAGCCCTGCAGAAAATGCGCGAAGGCGGTCGCTACACGATCCGCATCCCATCGGCTTTGGGCTATGGCGCGGCCGGCGCCGGCGAGGGCAAGATTCCGCCCAACAGCGAGCTGATCTTCGACATCCAGGTCAAGCAAGTGGTGCGCGACGCGGCACTGATGGGCCCGCCGCCCGGCACCGCGCCGCAGGGCGCGCCCGACGGACAAAGCGCACCGCCGCAGGGCCAACCCGGCCTCTAGGACTTGTCGGCCCCGCGCTTGGCCCAATTCTCGAGCGCGACCTTGACCGCGGCGACGATCGGGTCGGCCAGCAATAACCCCATCAGCCCGAACAAGGCGCCGAAGATGAGCTGCGCCGCGAGCACCAGCGCGGGGGCCAGATCGACCGTTCGCCGGGCGACGTAGGGGACGATCACATAGCCGTCGATCGTCTGCACGATCAAATAGGTGGCGATGGCCCAGATCCCGGCGTCGCTCCCGGCCGAAAAACCGACCGCGACCATCAGCACGCCCGACACGATCGCGCCGATGTTGGGGATGAAGGCAAGCAGCCCGGTGAGCAGGCCGAGCAAGGCCGCCATCGGCACGCCGCCGGCCAGCAGCAGAAGCCAGGTGCCGACGCCTTCGACCACCATCCCGACAATCCGGCCGAACATCAGCCGGCGAAGCGTGAAGCCGACCTTGTTCGACAATTCGTAAAAGCCGTCGCGGCTGTTGGTGGGAAGCATCCACGCCACGCCGCGATCGTACAGCTTGGGCTCGATCGCGACGAAGATGCCGATCACCAGGATCATGAGGATCGAGCTCAGCGCGCCAACGGCCGTGCTCAATGCCGTGGTCAGCCGCCCGACCCCGCCGAGCAACTGGCCTCCGACCTGCGACATGTCGCCCTTCGGCATCAGCCCGCTCTGGCGCAAATAGCCCGTCAGGCGCTCGCTTTGCGCGGCGACCACCGAGCGCAATTCTTCGGCCTGCCCGGCGAGCGTCGTCCCGGCGTAGAAGAAGGTCCAGCCGATGAAGGCGAACCCCGCGAGCGTGACGATCGCCAGCCGCCAGCCGCGCCCGATCGGCAGCACCCGCCTGAGCAATCGCGTGCCCCCGTCGAGGATCACCGCGAACACCAGTCCGCCGATGATCAGCATGATCGGCTGGGCAAGGACCACCATCCCGACCACCAGCAGCGCCATGCCGAGCCAGATGGCGGCGCGCTTGACCTCGGCCACCATCCGGGCGTCGTGGATTTCGGTCGGGCCGGGCTGCTCGACGTGCGATCCCGCGGCCGACGCGGCGGCCTTTGACTTCCGCGGGCCGCTGCTCACTTCGTGTTTGCCGGGGCCGGGGTGGCGCGAAGCGAGGTGCCGGCGCGACCCGAGCGGAAGGCGCTGAACCAGCTTGCCGGATTGGTCAGCTGGGTGGTGCCGTCGAGCGAGAAGGTGATGAACTCGGCGCGGCCGCCGATATTCTCGAACGGCACCGCCCCGCCCAGGCCGTTGGCCGGCTGGCCCAGCGGGAAGCGGCTGTCGGCACTTCGGTCGCGATTGTCGCCCATCACGAACACGCGACCTGCGGGCACCTGATAGGGCCCATAATTGTCGCCGTCGCTCTGGCCGAGTTCGATCGTGTCGTAACTCACGCCGTTGGGCAACGTCTCGCGGACGATCGGCAGGCGGCACACCGGCGCACCGTTCTGGCCCTCGACCAGATAGCCGTAAAATTGCGGCCCGCAGGGGGCATTGGCGTCGAGCGGAACCTCGATCGGCGGGCGGACCGCAGACTGGACCGGCGTCCCGTTGATGGTCAGCCGCCCGCCGATCACCTGGATGGTATCACCCGGAAGCCCGATGACGCGCTTGATATAATCCTCGTTCGATCCCGGCGGCGTGACGATCACCACATCGCCGCGGGTCGGCAGATTGCCCAGCACGCGACCGTCCATGAACGGCAGGGTTATCCCCCACGGCTCGCCACTGCGCAGGATCAGGCTGCGGAAAATGGCGGCGGGGTTGGGGATGGTCGGCGAGACATAGGACCAGCCGAACGGATATTTGCTGACCACCAGCCGGTCGCCTTTCAATAGCCCCGGCATCATCGATTCGGACGGGATGTAGAAGGGCTTGGCGATGAAGCTGTGGAAGGCGAGCACCGCCAGCAGCACCCAGAACAATCCCTTGATCTCGCGCCACAGCGCCGATCCCTTGGTTTCGGTGTGGGCCGGGGTTTCGGGTTCGGCCTCGGCCTTCGGCAGGTCGCTCGTCTCGTTCAACACTCAGGACTCCGTCTTTCGGGCTTCGAGGACCACGAACGCCTGTGCCCAGGGATGATCGTCGGTCATCGTCAAATGAACATGCATGGCGTGGCCCGGCGGGGTTATCGCGTCAAGCCGCGCCTTGGCACCGCCGGTGAGCAGCAGCGTCGGCGCGCCCGACGGCGCATTCACCACGCCGATATCCTTCATATACACCCCGCGCTTGAAGCCGGTGCCGACCGCCTTGGAGAAGGCCTCTTTCGCGGCGAAGCGCTTGGCCAGGGTGCCGGCGGTCGTGAACGGTCGCCGCGCGGCCTTGGCGCGCTCGGTGTCGGTAAATACGCGATTGAGGAAGCGTTCGCCGAACCGGTCGAGGGAGGATTGAATCCGCTCGATATTGCACAGGTCCGAGCCGAGCCCGACGATCACGCGCGACCCGCCAGACGTGGCGCGACGTCGCTCGACACAAACGGAAGATTTGACGTCATCGCCGATCGATCCCGAGCGAAAGCTCTCCCGAGTTCGACCGAGGGGTCGAGGGACGCGCCGCATCCATCATCGCGCGCATCCGCTTCACGCTTGCCTCGAGCCCGGTGAAAATCGCCTCGCCGATCAGGAAATGGCCGATGTTGAGTTCGGCGAGCTGGGGAATGGCGGCGATGGGGGCGACATTATCGAAGATCAGGCCGTGGCCGGCGTGGGGCTCGATGCCGTTCTTGGCGGCGAGCGCGGCCATGTCGGCGATGCGCTGCAATTCCGTCACTTGCTCCTCCCCCATCACATGGGCGAAGCGCCCGGTGTGGAACTCGATCACCGGCGCGCCGAGCCGAAGCGCGGCGTCGAGCTGGGCCTCGCTCGGCTCGATGAACAGGCTGGTGCGAATCCCCGCCGACTGGAGCCGATCGACGAACGGGCGGAGCATTTCAAACTGGCCGGCGGCGTCGAGCCCGCCCTCGGTGGTGCGCTCCTCGCGGCGTTCGGGGACGATGCACGCGGCGTGGGGGCGATGGCGAAGCGCAATCCCGAGCATCTCCTCGGTCGCCGCCATTTCCAGGTTGAGCGGAAGGTCGATCTCCATCAGCCGGTCGAGATCGCCATCGGTGATATGCCGCCGGTCCTCGCGCAGGTGGGCGGTAATCCCGTCGGCCCCGGCCGCTGCCGCCGCCAGCGCCGCGCGCAACGGATCAGGGTGAACCCCGCCGCGCGCGTTCCTGATGGTCGCGACATGGTCGATATTGACCCCAAGGCGGAGCTTGCCGGTCAAGCGGCACGACTTCCTGGCTTGATCGCCGGGATTGCGGCGAGATCGGGGGGGAGGTTGTCGGCCGAATAAGTTGGCACGTCGATCCGGATCAGGGGCGTGAACGGCACACCCAGGTCGGCGGTGCCCCCCGAGCGGTCGACCAGCGACGCGGCGGCGATGACCGTGGCGCCGGTCGCCTCGATCGCGGCAATGGCTTCGCGCGACGACAGGCCGGTGGTGACGACATCCTCGACCAGCAGCACCGCCGTGCCGGGGGTGAGCGCGAAGCCGCGACGCAGGCCGAATATTCCCTCGGGGCGCTCGACGAACATCGCAGGCACGCCCAGCGCGCGGCCCATTTCATGGCCGATGATCACCCCGCCCATCGCCGGCGAGACCACCGCGCCGATCCGGCCGCGAAGCTCGGCGGGGAGGTTGTCGGCCAGCGCGCGCGCCAGTTGATCGGCCGTCTTGCCGTCCATCAGCACCCGGGCGCATTGCAGGAAACGCGGGCTGCGGAGGCCCGACGAGAGGATGAAATGCCCGTCGAGCAACGCGTCGGCGGAGCGGAAGATGGCCAGGATTTGCTCGTCGGTCATGCACGCCCCTTAACGCCCGAATGTGCCGCCAATTAGGCGCTCAAACGATATGCTTCAACCGCCCTTGAGAGGAGCGCAACCCGCGCCTATAAGGCCGCCGATTCCACTCGGCCGCCAATCTTGGAGACCGGGTCCAGCAACCCAGATTTCGGGGCTAGAATGAAACTCATCGGTTGGGCACTTGCCCTTTCAGCAGCGATCATGACACCGGCGATGGCGGCGGCTCCGCAAGTCACCACGACCGCTACGGCAGCTGCGCAAATTTCAGCGCCAGGCGCGGCCGGGGTTGCCGATCCGGCAACGGTCGCGGCGCCTGCCGCTGCTTCGGTGCAGGCCTTTCCGGCGACCGCCCCGACGCCAGGCGTCGGTATGCCCGGTGGCCGACTCGGGCTTCAGGACCAATTCACCGAACTTGGCCAGCGAGCCGCCAGTTTCCATAACGGGCCACTGTTGCTGATGTGCCTGGTGATCAGTGCGTTCGTGCTGTTGCTGCTTGGCTACACCATGTTCCGCTTCCGCCGCGGCGCCAATCCGACGCCGTCGCGCAACACTCATCATACGATGCTCGAAGTGGTGTGGACGCTGGTTCCGGTGCTGGTCCTGGTGGCGATTGCAATCCCCTCGATCCGGCTGCTTGCGGCGCAATATTCGCCGCCGCCGGCCGACCTGACGATCAAGGTCGTCGGTCACCAATGGTATTGGACCTATCAATATCCCGACAATGGCGGGTTTGAGATCGTGTCGAACCAGCTGAGGGAAAAGGGCGATCCCGCGCTGAAGCCGGGTGAGCGCTTCCGCACCGACGCGGACGGCCCGATCATGCTCGCCACCGACGAGCGGCTGGTGATCCCGGCGGGCAAGGTCGTGAAGTTCCTGATCACCTCGGAAGACGTGATCCACGCCTTTGCGGTTCCGGCCTTCTGGACCAAGATGGATGCCGTCCCGGGCCGCCTCAATCAGGAATGGGTCAAGGTCGACCGCCCGGGAGTCTATTTCGGCCAATGTTCGGAATTGTGCGGCGCCCGCCACGGCTACATGCCGATTGCGGTCGAAGTGCTTGCCCCAGCCAAGTTCGATGCGTGGCTCGCGTCAAAGGGCGGCACGCCCAAGGGCGCCAAGCCAATCGCCACCCCGGCCGCTGCTGCTACTGCGCCGGCCGATCCGGCGGCAATCGAGCAGCCTGCCCTCACCCAGCCCGTAACGGCCCAGAATTAAGCGAGACGAGAGACCATCATGAGCACCATTCCCGCCGACGCTGTCGCGCTCAAGGCTCATGGCAAGGCCCATGGCGAGCCCGATGCGCACGATCATGACGCCAATCACAAGCCGGCGTTCTTCGCGCGCTGGTTCATGTCGACCAACCACAAGGACATCGGGACGCTGTACCTGATCTTCGCGATCATCGCGGGGATCATCGGCGGCGCCATCTCGGGCATCATGCGCGCCGAACTGGCCGAACCGGGGATCCAGATCCTGACCCAGGGCTGGCCGCTTGGCGCCGGGCCCGGCAATTTCGACGCCGCGCTCCACCACTGGAACGTACTGATCACCGCCCACGGACTGATCATGGTATTCTTCATGGTCATGCCGGCGATGATCGGCGGCTTCGGCAACTGGTTCGTCCCGCTGATGATCGGCGCGCCCGACATGGCCTTCCCGCGGATGAACAACATTTCCTTCTGGCTGCTCGTGCCGGCGTTCATCCTGCTGCTCGGCTCGGCGTTCGTCTCGGGCGGGACCGGCAGTGGCGCTGGCACCGGCTGGACGGTCTATGCCCCGCTATCGACGATCGGCTCCCAGGGGCCAGCGGTCGACATGGCGATCTTCGCGCTCCATCTGGCGGGCGCCAGCTCGATCCTCGGCGCGATCAACTTCATCACCACCATCTTCAACATGCGCGCCCCGGGCATGACATTGCACAAGATGCCGTTGTTCGTGTGGTCGATCCTGGTCACCGTATTCCTGCTGCTGCTCGCGCTGCCGGTGCTGGCCGGGGCAATCACCATGCTGCTCACCGATCGCAACTTCGGCACGTCGTTCTTCGACGCGGCGGGCGGCGGCGATCCGGTGCTGTACCAGCATCTGTTCTGGTTCTTCGGCCACCCCGAAGTGTACATCATGATCCTGCCCGGCTTCGGTATGGTCAGCCAGGTGATCGCCACCTTCAGCCGCAAGCCGGTGTTCGGCTATCTCGGCATGGCCTATGCCATGGTCGCGATCGGCGTGGTCGG
>JAJAZM010000041.1 GCA_026785645.1 Sphingomonas bacterium
ATCATGTAGGGTTGCGTTCATGATCCTCGAGATCACCAACTGGTCGGTCGCACTGGTCCCGGTGCTGGTCATGCTGATGATGTTCATCTGGCTCGACGTGTTCAAGCTGATGACCACGTGGGAAACGCTCGGCCTGCTCGCATTGGGCGGGATTACGGCGATCATCGCTTACCCGGTCAGCGGCGTGTTCCTCGACCAGCTACCCCTCGGCTATTCCAATTACAGCCGGTTCGCCGCGCCATGGGTCGAGGAGTTGATCAAGGGGCTGGCGATTGTCGGATTATTCTATTTCAACCGCATCGGTTTCAAGCTCGATGCCGTGATCTCGGGCTTTGCCATCGGCGCCGGCTTTTCGGTCATTGAGAATATCGTCTACCTCACCCGCTTTCCCGATCTCGCGCCGAGCACGTGGATGGTGCGCGGTTTGGGCACTGCGGTGATGCACGGAACGGCGGTCGCGGTGCTTGCCGCCACCGCCCACGAATTCGCCGAACGCGAGAATCGCGGCACCGCCATCGACTTCAATTTCAACCTCGCGTGGTTCGTCCCCGGTTATCTCGCCGCAGTGGCGATCCACACCGCGTTCAATCAATTTCCCGATCAACCGATTTATCCGCTGATCGCCACCCTCGCCATCGCGCCATTCCTGATCATGGGCATGTTTCGCTTCGGCGCGGTCGAGGCGCAGAAATGGCTCAGCAACGAGCGCGAAGTGCACCGCGTCGCCTTGGAAGCGTGGCAATCGGGAGGCTATCCGGCCGATGACAGTGGCCGCAAGATTGCCGCCTTGGTCGCGCGCTCGGACCCGGCGACGGGCGAGAAAATCCGCTAATATTGCGAGCAATTGACGTTTCTCGCCTGGACTGCCGAGGATGCGCTTCACGACCAGGTTGACGATGTGTCGAAGGTCGAGGTCGAGGCCGGCGCGGCATTCGACAGACTGGAGGCGCTGCGTCACGACCTCGGCAAGACCGGCTTCGCCGCTTTGAAACCCCTGCTTCCCTTCAGTCGCAACGATTATTGGGAAATTTCCGAACTTGAGGAACGCTTGAAGGCCAAGAAAACGCCCCCACGCTAATGGCTTGATTCTCCGCCACGGGCGCTATGAGGGGCGCAAGGAGAATCACATGGCCGAAGCCTATATCGTCGAAGCTTATCGCACCGCGGGCGGCAAGCGCGGTGGCGCGCTCAGGGACTGGCACCCGGTCGATCTCGGTGCCGCGGTGCTCAACCGCATCGTCGAATCGAGCGGCATCGACCCGGCGGCGATCGACGATGTAATCGTCGGCTGCGTCGGCCAGATCGGCGAGCAGAGCTTCCACGTTGGCCGCAACATGGTGCTCGCCTCCAGTCTTCCCCAGAGCGTCCCCGCGGTAACCATCGATCGCCAATGTGGAAGTTCGCAGCAGGCGGTCCATTTCGCCGCGCAGGCGGTGATGAGCGGGGTCCAGGACGTCGTCATTGCGGCGGGCGTCGAATCAATGACCCGCGTGCCGATGGGCTTGCCGATCCTGCTGCCGATGCAGGCCGGGATCGGCATCGGCCCGTGGCCCCAAAGCATCAAGAACCGCTTCGGGGTCACTCAGTTCAGCCAGTTTACCGGCGCCGAGATGATCGCCAACAATTACGGCTTCACCCGCGACGATCTCGACGCCTTCGCGCTCGACAGCCATCGCAAGGCCGCCGCCGCGACCACCGCAGGCGCCTTCGATCGCGAGATCGTCGTGCTCGACATCACCGACAAGGACGACCAGGCCCGCCGACACAGCGCCGACGAAGGGATCCGCGCCGACGCCTCGCTCGAAGGTCTTGGTTCGCTGAAGACGATTAATGCCGACGGCGTGATCACCGCCGGCAATGCCAGCCAGATTTGCGACGGCGCCAGCGGCGTGCTGATCGTCAGTGAGCGCGCCTTAAAGGCCCACAATTTGACCCCACTCGCCCGCATCGACACGATGACCGTCACTGCCGGCGATCCGGTGATCATGCTCATGGAGCCGATCCCCGCCACGCTCCGCGCGCTCGAACGATCGGGGCACACCATCGCCGACATCGACCTCGCCGAAGTCAACGAAGCCTTCGCCCCCGTCCCGATGGCGTGGCTGCGCGACACCGGCGCCGACCCCGCCCGCCTCAACGTCAACGGCGGCGCGATCGCGCTCGGCCATCCGCTCGGCGCAAGCGGCGCTAAGCTGATGGCCACCTTGGTTCACGCTTTGCGCGCACGTGGCGGTCGCTACGGCCTGCAAACGATGTGCGAAGGCGGCGGAATCGCCAATGCCACGATTATCGAGGCGCTCTAGGAACGCTGGCCATCGGTGGTGATGGTTTCGGGACTGCCGGTGATCCGAGTTCGGCCCAATATAGCTTGACGCGCGGCGGTTTAATCTGGAACTTGTACGCCATGCTGTCGACCGTGCGCTCACCGAATTTCGACGCTGCGCTATTTGCGGAGGCCGAAACGCGTGCGCTTGGTTCCACGCTGAGCTGGCGTTGGTCGACGGATACTTTCTGCGCGGCGCCCCGATGGCATAGCTGGTGACTGCGATCCGCTAGGATCCAGCCTTATCCACAATTGCCCACCCCGCTATTTTCTGCGGGTTTTTCAATGTCTTCGCTAGGATTTATCGATGGTGTTGAACCAGAAACCCGTCACCTTCGACGATCATTCGCCGAGCAGCGACCCGGCACCCACCAAGGAAGAGGACCGGCTTGAAGCGATTGCATCGCCAAACCTTGATGGCGATATCGCAATCCCCGGCGACAAGTCGATGTCGCACCGCGCACTCATCTTGGGCGGTCTCGCTACTGGCACGACCGTCATCCACGGACTTTTGGAAAGCGAGGATGTCCTGCGCACCGCCGAAGCAGTGCGCGCGTTCGGACCCGCCGTCGAGCGACTTGGAGAGGGCCATTGGACCGTCACCGGCGCCCGCTGGGAGAGCCCTGCCGCGCCCATCGACTGCGGCAACAGCGGCACCGCTGCCCGCTTGCTGATAGGCGCCGCCGCCGGCTTTGCACTCCAGGCCAGTTTCGTTGGCGACGGTTCATTGAGCCAGCGGCCAATGGCACGCATTTTGGAGCCGCTGCGCCGGATGGGCGCGATGGCGGACGGCGACTTTCTTCCAGTCACGGTGCGTGGTGGACATTTGAAGCGCATCCACCACGTCAACGCGAGCGCATCGGCGCAGGTCAAGTCTGCCCTTTTGCTGGCCGGCATCCAGGCCGAAGGCGGAGTCGAAATCATCGAGCCCGCCGCCAGCCGCGACCATAGCGAAAATATGCTGCGTGCATTCGGCTGCGACGTGCAATCGAGCCGGGGAAGGATCAACCTTGACGGCGGCTGCCGGCTGACTGCAACCTCGGTCGACATCCCCGGCGACCCATCGTCTGCGGCTTTTCCGCTTGTCGCGGCGCTGATCTCGCCCGGATCCAACGTCTGTGTCCGATCGGTGATGATCAACCCGCTCCGCGCCGGGCTGTTCGATACGCTTCGCGCAATGGGCGCCCGCCTCGACGTCGCACCGCGCGGTCAAAAGGGTGGCGAGGCGCTGGCCGATATTACGGCCGCTTATGGCCGGTTGCAGGGGGTCGAGGTTTCCGCCGAGCGCGCGCCATCGATGATCGACGAGTATCCGGTCCTCGCAGTCGCCGCTGCCTTCGCGTCGGGACGGACGATCCTCCACGGCCTCGCCGAGCTGCGCGTCAAGGAATGCGACCGGCTCGCCGCGATTGTCCAAGGCCTGCGCGCCTGCGGCGTTGACGCCACAGCGGAAGAAGACACGCTCGTCATCGTTGGGGCAGACGGCCCGCCGCCCGGCGGCGGCTCCGTCGAAGCCCATGGCGATCACCGCATCGCGATGAGCTTTCTCGTCTTTGGTCTCGCCAGCCGCGCCCCGGTTACCGTCGATTCGGCCGCATCGATCGCCACCAGCTTTCCCGGCTTCGCGGAGCTGATGCGGACGATCGGGGGGCGCATCGCATGAGTTGGAATGGCTTCGGGCGAGTGTTCCGCTTTTCGACCTGGGGCGAGAGCCACGGCGTGGCAATCGGCGCGCTGGTGGACGGCTGCCCGCCTGGGCTCGCGTTGAGCGAAACCGATATCCAGGCTTATCTTGATCGGCGCCGTCCAGGCGCATCGCGCTTCACGAGCCAGCGCCGCGAGCCCGATCAGGTCCGCATCCTCTCCGGCACTTTCGAAGGCAGGACGACCGGCTCGCCGATCAGCCTGATCATCGACAATGTCGACCAGCGCTCCAAGGATTACGAACCGGGCGCCTACCGCCCTGGCCATGCCGATTATGTCTATGACGCCAAATATGGCCTGCGCGACTGGCGCGGCGGCGGACGCAGCTCTGCCCGCGAAACCGCTGCGCGCGTCGCGGCAGGTGCCGTCGCGCGTCTCGTCATCCCTGAGGTCGCGATCCGGGCCTATGTCGTCGAGCTCGGCGGGGACGCGATCGACCGCGCCGAGTTCGACGACGCACGGATCGACACCAACCCCTTTTTCTGCCCCGACGTGGCGGCGGCCGAACGCTGGGCATTGAAAGTCGATGCGGCACGCAAGGCCGGCTCGTCGCTTGGCGCCGTGGTCGAGTGCGTCGCGACTGGCGTGCCCGCCGGCTGGGGCGCACCGGTTTACGCCAAACTTGACGGGGAACTGGCCTCAGCAATGATGTCGATCAATGCGGTCAAGGGCGTCGAGGTTGGGGATGGCTTCGGTGCCTCGCGCCTTCGCGGCGAGGAAAATGCCGACGAAATGCGTGTCGGTCCCGATGGAGCCCCGCAATTTCTGTCCAACCATGCCGGCGGGGTGGCGGGCGGCATCTCGACTGGTCAGCCGATTGTCGTCAGGGTGGCGTTCAAACCGACCTCGTCGATCCTCACGCCGGTTCGGACCATCGACCGCGCCGGGGCGGAGACCGAGATCGTGACCAAGGGCCGCCACGATCCCTGCGTTGGCATTCGCGGCGCGCCGGTGGTTGAGGCGATGATGGCGCTCGTCGTGGCCGACCAGAAGTTGCTTCATCGGGCGCAATGCGGATGACGCGCATCGAAGTTTCGTTAGGGGCTCAAAGCTACCCGATACTCATTGAGGACGAGCTCCTCGACAATGCCGGCGCGCATCTCGCTTCACTCTCCCGCGACAATCGCCTGGTCGTCGTCAGCGACGAGAATGTCTGGGCCGCTCAAGGGCCACGGCTGACGCGGGGGCTGGCCGCGATCGAAGCGGTGCCGATCCTCCTCCCGCCCGGCGAGGGAAGCAAAAGCTGGGCCAGTCTGTCC
>JAJAZM010000042.1 GCA_026785645.1 Sphingomonas bacterium
ACGCGGGTGACGGTTTCCTTGAGGTTCGCCTGGATCGCGGCGTCGACCGGGATGACGGCGTTCTTGTCCTCGATGAAGTCGCCCAGATGGCTGTCTTCCTCGTCGCCGATCGGGGTTTCCAGGCTGATCGGTTCCTTGGCGATCTTCATCACCTTGCGGACTTTTTCGAGCGGCATGGAGAGGCGCTCGGCGAGCTCCTCGGGGGTCGGTTCGCGGCCGGTTTCGTGGAGGAACTGGCGGGAGGTGCGGACCAGTTTGTTGATCGTCTCGATCATGTGCACCGGGATGCGGATGGTGCGCGCCTGGTCGGCGATGCTGCGGGTGATCGCCTGGCGGATCCACCACGTGGCGTAGGTGCTGAACTTGTAGCCGCGGCGATATTCGAATTTGTCGACCGCCTTCATCAAGCCGATATTCCCCTCTTGAATCAAATCAAGAAATTGCAGGCCGCGGTTGGTGTATTTCTTGGCGATCGAGATCACCAGGCGCAAATTGGCCTCGACCATTTCCTTCTTGGCGATGCGCGCTTCGCGTTCGCCTTTCTGGACCTGGTTGACGATCCGGCGGAACTCGCCGAGCCCCATGCCGGTCGATTGCGCAATCTCGCCAATCTCGATCCGGATGCGGTCGACGCTGTCGGTCTCGGCATCGACGAAGGCGGCGAATTTCTTGTCGATCTTTTTGGCGCGGTCGAGCCAGCTGTCGTCGAGTTCGCTGCCCATATAGCTGTCGAGGAACGCTTTCCGCGGGACGCGATGGCGCTCGGCGAGGCGGAGCATCTGGCCACCTAGCGCCGTAAGCCGGCGGTTGTAACTGTACAATTGGTCGACCAGATATTCGATCTTCGAGGCGTGGAACTGGACGCTCTCGACCTCGGCGGTGAGCTGCTCGCTGAGCTTCTGATACTTCTTCTCTTCGGCCCCCGGATAATCGGCGCCAGCGCTCATCGCGACCAGGCGGGCCTGCTGGAGCTTAGAGAATTTCTTGTAGAGCGCCGTGATCCCGGCGAACTTGTCGAGCGCCAGCGGCTTGAGCTGTTCCTCCATCTGGGCGAGCGAAAGGGTGTTATCCTCTTCCTCTTCCTCGACCGGGCGCGGGGTGCGGCGCTCGTTGAGCTCGTCCTCCTCGTCGGCGACGGCTTCCTCTTCCTCGGGCTCTTCGTCTTCCTTGATCGTCGGGCCGGCATTCTTCTCGCTGATTTCGCCGTCGTCGTCGCCTTCGGCGCCTTCCTCATTGGCGTTGATTTGCTCGGGCGTCGGGCCCTTGCTCAGCATCGCTTCGAGATCGAGAATCTCGCGCAATTGCATTACGCCATGGTTGAGGTTGTTCGACCATTCGATGATCGCGTTGAAGGTGATCGGGCTTTCGCACAGGCCCCAGATCATCGTGTCGCGACCAGCCTCGATGCGCTTGGCGATGGCGATTTCGCCTTCGCGGCTGAGGAGCTCCACCGCGCCCATTTCGCGCAGATACATGCGGACCGGATCGTCGGTGCGGTCGACCGCTTCCTTCTTGACCGCCGCCGCCGGGCGCGGGCCGCCATCGTCGAGCGGATCGACCTCGTCCTCCGCTTCTTTCTCGTCCTCGTCATCGTCGCTGGCTTCGGCCGCCTCGACAATATTCACCCCCATTTCAGATATGGCAGACATCACGTCTTCAATCTGCTCGGAGCTCATCTGGTCCTGTGGCAGGGCCTCGTTGAGTTCGTCATAGGTAATGACCCCGCGCTTTTTGGCGCGCGCGAGCAATTTCTTGATCGCGACGTCATTGAGGTCGATCAGCGGCGCATCGCCGCTCTCGGATTCGGGTTCAGCTGTGTCGTTTTTCGCCATGTTCCGCCGCTTAGTCGTTGCCGGCGAGGGACGCCAGCCTATCCTTGAGTGCCTCACGAAGCTCGTGGAGCCGTAGCTGTTCGTAAAAGGCGTCGTCGTCGCCGTCCGCCAGCCGCCGTTGGGCTTCGGCAAACGCCGCATCGAGGTCGATCCTGCTCACCAATGCCTCGATCGCAAGCCCAAGATCGCGCCGGGCGGAATCGGGATCGCATTCGCGCTGCGTGAAGGAAAAGCCGATCTCGCCGCCTTTCGACACGGCGCGCCAGGGCGCGGCCATGTCCTCACTCGTCAATATGGTGGCAAGAGCGCCTCGATCAAGGACTTCGCCGGCCATGGTAAGATCAACCATGCGGTCGCGGATCCGGGCGGCGGGGGGATCGACGATCGGAAGTGCGGCAAGCGCTTCGACATGGTCGCCGATCGCTTCGGGATAGAGCGCGTGGCCAAACACCAAGGCGCGGGCGATGTCGCGGCCGATCCCGCCGGCTCCGATTGCGCGCGCGGCCTGGCTGGCGGGGGGCGGCGGGGGCACGAAGCGGCCGTCCTTATTCTTTTTCCATGGCGTGCGATGGGTGAAGGGACCGCGTGATGCAGCTTGCGGGCGCACCAACGCGTCGAAGCGACGGAGCCATTCGTCGCGGTAGAGCGAGCGGACGTTGGGGTCGGCGATGGTCGCGGCATGGTCAACCAGCCGCTGGCGCAAGCCCGCGCGGGCTTCGGGCGTGTCGAGCGGCGCGGCCTCGACCTCGTGGCGCCACAAGCGCTCGACCAAAGGCTCGGCGGCGGCGAGCAAAGCCTCGATCGCGGGCTTGCCACCCTCGCGGACAACATCGTCGGGGTCCTGGCCGGCGGGGAGCGCGACGAAGCGCAAGGTTTTGTCGGGGGCAAGGTGGGGAAGCGCGCGGGTGGCGGCGCGGATCGAGGCTTTCTGGCCCGCGGCATCGCCGTCGAAACACAGCAGCGGCGCGGGCTCCAATCGCCATATCCGCTCGAGCTGGGCCTCGGTCAGCGCAGTGCCGTTGGGGGCGACGACTTCAGCGATCCCGGCGCGGTCGAGCCCGATCACGTCCATATAGCCTTCGACCACGATCACGCGCCCGGTCTTGCGCGACGCGGGCGACGCGAGGTCGAGATTGTAGAGCGTGCGGCCCTTGTCGAACAACGGAGTGTCGGGGGAATTGAGGTATTTCGGCTCGCCGGGCCCAAGGATCCGTCCGCCGAACGCAATCATCCGCCCGCGCGGATCGCGGATCGGGATCATCAGCCGACCGCGAAACCGATCGTAGGTCGGCTTGTTGTTATCGGGGCGGATCAGCATGCCCGATTCGACCAATTTGTCCTCGCCGAACGAGGCCAGAGCGGCTTTCAGCTTGCCGCGGTGATCGGGGGCGAAGCCGATCCCGAAGCGGGCGGTGGCAGCGGCATCGATCCCGCGCCCGGCAAGATAATCGCGCGCGGCGGCGCCGTCGATCCCGGCGAGCTGGTCCGCGAACCAGCGCTGCGCTGCGGTCATGACGTCATACAGCCCGGCCGATTTCTCCTGGCTCTCGCGCATTTTGGGATCGGGGGCGGGGACGTCGAGCCCGGCCTTGCCCGCCAATTCCCTGACCGCATCCATGAATGGCAGCCCGCGCGCGTCGGTCAGGAAGCGGATCGCATCGCCATGCGCGCCGCAACCGAAGCAATGGTAAAAGCCCTTCTCGTCGTTGATCGTGAACGACGGGGTCTTCTCCTGGTGGAACGGGCAGCAGGCCTTATATTCGCGGCCGGCCTTGGTCAGTTTGACCGAGGGGGCGATGATGGCGCTGAGCGTGGTCCGGGCGCGCAGCTCGTCCAGAAAGGCAGGGGAAAGGCTCACGCGTCCGAGAGAAGCGCCTTCACCAGCGCGCTTGCCCGGGACGGCTCAATGCTGGTGGCGTGGCGTTCGCGGA
>JAJAZM010000043.1 GCA_026785645.1 Sphingomonas bacterium
ATCGGCTTCCCAGATCAGCGCGTCGGCGCGGGACAAGGCGAGCGCGCGATCGGCGCTGGTGCGGACGGTCCAGGTGTAGACCGGCACGCGGTTGCGCACGACGGCGACCCACGGGCGGGTGATCGCGGCGACATCGACGGCGAGGAAGGCTGGGTCGGCTAGTTTCATCGCGATCCAACGCTTGAACGGCGACAGGCTATCCCGGATGACCAGGCCTCGGCGCAGGTGCGGCGCGTTGGCCTTGAGCCAGCGCATTAATCCGGGGTGGAAGCTCATCACTCCGGTCGGGCCGCTGTAACCGTCGAGCGCGGCGACCAGGACGCGACCGAAGCGGAACAGGTCGCGGTTGACCTTGGCTTCGAGCAGCATCGGCGCGCCGCCGCCGACAAGCGCGAGCAGTTGGGCGAGAGTCGGGAGCGGCTGGCCGCCGAGCTGGAGATGGGCCAGCTGGGCCAGGGTCGAGCGGCCAATGATCTCGGGACTGCCGCACAGCCGCTGCGCGTCGGCATCGTGGAACACGAGGATCTGGTCGTCGGCGGTAAGGCGAAGGTCGCATTCGATCCCCGCGCCAAGCCCGAGCGAGGCGGCGAACGACGCCAGGCTATTCTCGATGATTGCCGGCGCACAATGGAGCCCGCGATGCGCGAACCCGTGGCGCCCGGGATCGAGCGGGTCAGGACTTGATCTGGACGACCGCATCGACCTCGACGGCGACCCCCAGCGGAAGCACCGGCACGCCGACCGCCGAGCGGGCGTGGCGCCCGGACTCGCCAAACACGTCCTGCATCAATTCCGACGCGCCATTGGCGACCTTTGGCTGGTCGGTGAAATCGCCGGTCGAATTGACGAATACGCCGAGTTTGACGATCCGTTCGACCCGGTCGAGCGAGCCCAAGGCGTTGCGCAACTGGGCGAGCAGCATGATCCCGCAGCGCCGCGCGGCGGCCTGTCCGGCCTCCAAATCCATATCTTCGCCCAGCCGACCCTTGATCAGGCTGCCATCCTCGGCAAAACTGATCTGGCCCGAGATGTAGAGCAGGCCATTGGCCTCGACATAGGGAACATAGCTCGCGACCGGCGCGGCGGCGGCGGGAAGCGTGATGCCGAGCTCGGCAAGGCGGGAATCGATGGTCATGTCCGGCCTAAAGCCCCGACCGGCGTCCGGGTCAACACCCTAGCCCTTCCGCTCGACTGCAAACCCCGCCCAGCTTTGCGATACCGGCATCAGCTCGAGCGCGTTGATGTTGAGGTGCGCAGGCAGCGTGGCGACATAGTAAATGGTGTCCGCGATGTCCTGCGCGGTCATCGAATCGGTGCCGGCGTAGAGCGCGTCGGACGCTTCCCTGTCGCCGCCGTTGCGGACCAGGGTGAATTCGGTCTCGACCATGCCAGGCTCGATCGAGGTCACGCGAACCCCGGTGCCGGCGAGATCGCAGCGCAGACCGAGGCTGAACTGGCGGACGAATGCCTTCGACCCGGCATACACCGCGCCGCCGCGATAGGGGTAAGTTGCGGCGACCGACGACAGGTTGATCACCGCTCCCTTGCGAGTGATCAGTCCCGGGAGCATTGCGCGGGTCAAGGCGACGAGCCCGGCGATATTGGTTTCGAGCACGGTATCGATCGGGGCCTGGTCGGCGTTCTGGAGCATGCTCATCGGCGGGGCCAACCCGGCATTATTGACGAGCAAGTCGACCGGACCGACGTCGATCGCCAGCTGGTCGAAGGCGGCAATGTCGCGCATGTCGAGCTCGATCGGGCGGAACGAACCGCCCAACTCGCTGGCCAGTCGGTCGAGCCGGTCGGCGCGGCGGCCGGTGCCGATCACCTGCCAGCCGCCACCTGCGAATTTCCGCGCCGCGGCTTCGCCAATGCCGGCGGTGGCACCGGTGATTAAGACGGTCCTGATCATTGGGTCAGTCTTTCGAGGAGCCAGCCGGTCGCGGTCGGCCAGTCGTCGATCCGGACATGGGCGGCGGGCGCCGCAGGAACGGCGGGGGCGAGGCGCGGCTCGGCGACCATGTGCAGCCGGTGCACTTCGGGGGCATGCTTGGCGACCGAAGCGTGATGGACCGGAAGATCGTCGACGAAGGCAGAGCGGGTCGCGCGATACCGCTCGATGATCGCGCGCGCGGGGACGCCCTTGCCGCCGCTGTTGGTGACGACTTCATGCGCGATGCCGTGCTTGGCCAATTGGTCGACTCGCCACGGATGCGCCTCGTCGCCCAAATTGGTGAGGATGACGATGTCGGCCACTTCGCCGATCCGGCCCAAGGCCTCGACTGCGCCGGGGACGATCGTCTGGCGGTGCATTTCGCCCCGGAAGAATAAGTCGAGCAACGGCCAGACGCGGTCGGTCGAGACCGTCTCACCGGTCGCCTTGTCGGTCATCGAGCCGCCGAAATCGCCGCTTTCAAAGGCGAAATCGATACTGTGCGCCTCGTCGAGCCAGGCATCGAAGTGCGACACCATGTGCAGCAGCACCTCGTCGCAATCGGTGATCAACAGCGGGCGGCCCTGACTAGAAAAAGTGGCAGTCATGATTCGAGCTCCGCGCGGGCGGCGATCAGGGTCGCGGGCTTTTCGCCGATCGCCTCGGCCACCGCGATCAGATCGGGCTCATGGCTTTCGAGGAAGGCGAGGCAGGCGGCGAGCGTGTGACGATCGCCAAGCGCATTCCTGATCCCATCCGGAGACAGTCCGGTGATCGACAGGAACCGTTCGGCGCGCCGTTCGTCGGTGAGCGTCGCGGCGAGCGCGCTAAGCGCGACGGTTTCGGAGTCATTTGGAGGTGTGAGCGTCATCGCCTAGTCTATACATGGGGAAAGGAGGGAAGCATTTGGCCAAGATCCTCGTTGTCGAAGACAATGCGCTCAACATCAAGCTGTTCTGCGACCTGCTCGCGGCGCATGGCCATGAACCCCAGGGCGTGACCGACAGTCGCGAGGCGATCGGTGCGGCGCGTACCTTCCTGCCCGACCTGGTGATCACCGACATCCAGTTGCCTCACGTCAGCGGGCTCGAGCTGATGGCGCTGATTCGCGGCGACGAACAATTGCGCCATGTCCCGATCATGGCGGTGACCGCTTATGCCGGGGCCGGCGACGACGAACGGATCCGCGCGGCGGGCGCGCAAGCCTATGTGTCCAAGCCGATTTCGGTGCTGCGCTTTGCCGAGGCGGTCGAGGAATTGCTCGAAGCGGGGCCGATTCGCGACCTGGAAGAGGCCACAAATGAAGCGGGCGGCCCCGATATCGGA
>JAJAZM010000044.1 GCA_026785645.1 Sphingomonas bacterium
GCCGGTCATGCCGCCGCTGGTGACCATTTCGAGCGCCTTGGGGACGCCCGCAACGCGCGGCAGCCGCTGGGTGCCACCAGCGCCGGGAAGCAGGCCGAGCTTGACCTCGGGCACGCCCAGTTTGGCGTCGGCCACGGCGACCCGATAATGGCAGCCGAGCGCGATCTCGAGCCCGCCGCCAAGTGCGGTGCCGTGGATCGCGGCGACCACCGGCTTGGTGCAATTCTCGATCCGGTCGACCACTTCGGGAAGCCACGGCATCACCGGCGGCTTGCCGAATTCGGTGATATCGGCGCCGGCGAAGAAGGTCTGGCCTTCGCAGCGGATGACCACCGCCTTGATCGAGTCGTCGCCCTCGGCCTCCTCGATCGCCGCGACCAGTCCCTGGCGGACCGCGGCGCCGAGCGCGTTGACCGGCGGATTGTTCGAGGTGACGACGAGAATGTCATGGTGGCGAGTGGTCGAAATGGGGCTGTCGGTCATCAAGGTCTCCATCAAGCCGAAGTGCGGCCGTAGCTCTGGTGGTTATAGGGGTGAGAGGCGCTGAGGCCGCCATCGACGGTGATCGCCTGTCCGTTGACGTAGCTCGAATCGTCGGAGGCGAGAAACAGCGCCGTATTGGCGATCTCGATCGGCTGGCCGCCGCGCTTCAATGGGTTGAGGTGGCCGATGCGGTCCTCCTGCCCCTTTTCGCGTGCGCGATCGAAGATGAATTCGGTCATCCCGGTCTCGATCAGCCCGGGGCAGATCGCGTTGACGCGGATGTTGGCACCGACCATCTGCGTCGCGGCGACCTTGACGAGGCTTATCACCCCGGCCTTCGACGCCGAATAAGCGGGTCCGCCTGCGCCGGCGCGAAGTCCCGCGACCGAGGCGGTGCAGATGATCGATCCCCCGCCGCCCTCCTTTGTCATCGGGGAATCCTTCATCGCCGGGGCGGCATATTTGATCGCGAGGAACGGGCCGATGAGATTGATCCGGAGGATCTCGGCCCAAGCCGCGGCGTCCTGATCGAACAGGCCATCGAACCCGCCAGACACGCCGGCGTTGGCGAAGATGATGTCGAGCCGACCGTGGTCGCCGACGACGCGTTCGACCAAAGCTTTGACCGAGGCTTCGTCGCCCGCATCGCAATCGACGTCGGCGCCGTGCAGGTCGGCCCCGATCACGGTCGCGCCCTCGGAGCGGAACAGCGCGGCGGTTGCCTTGCCGATGCCCGATCCGGCGCCGGTGATGATCGCGACTTTGCCTGCTAGCCTCACAGGCCGACCCCGATGGTGCTGCCGCCGTCGACGACGATTGCCTGCCCGGTCATGAAGGTCGAGGCGGGGCTGGCGAGGAACACCGCCGCACCGGCGATTTCGCTGGGTTCCCCGATCCGGCGCATCGGCGTGTGGCGGGTGACGGCTTTCAACGTATCGGGATTTTCCCACAGCGCTTTCGCGAAGTCGGTGCGGATCAGACCCGGCGCGATGCAGTTGATGCGTACGCCTTTCGGCCCGAACTCCGCCGCGAGGTTGCGGGCGAGCTGGAAGTCCGCCGCCTTGGAGATGTTGTAGGCGCCGATCGTCGCCGACCCGGTCAGCCCGCCGACCGACGAGATGATGATGATCGAGCCATCCTCGCGGGCAAGCATGTCGGGCGCGGCCATGTTGATCAGCCAGTGATTGGCGATGACATTATTGTCGAGAATCTTGCGAAACTGGTCGTCACTGATGCCCGCCATCGGGCCGTAATAGGGGTTGGAGGCGGCATTGCACACGAGGATGTCGACCTGCCCGAAGGCGGCCTTGGTCAGGTCGACGAGGTTTTGCAGGGCCTCCTTCGACGAGATGCTCGCCGCGACCGCGATGGCGCGATCCTCACCGTGCTTTTCGATGATTGCGGCGGCGACCGGATCGCAAGCATCCTGGTTGCGGCTCGAGATGACGACCTTGGCGCCTTGGTCGGCCAGCGCTTCGGCGATCGCCTTGCCGATCCCGCGCGACGATCCGGTGACGATCGCAACCTTGCCGGTGAGGTCGAACAGACCGCTCAAGCGACGACGTCCGCATGTTTGGCGAATTCGATCATCGCGATGGCACGATTGTGGACTTCATCGGGTCCGTCGGCGAGGCACAGTGTGCGGATCCCGGCCCAGCTGTGCGCAAGCGGCGTATCCTGGCTGACGCCCGCGCCGCCATGCGCCTGGATCGCGTCGTCGATGATCTTGAGCGCCATGTTGGGCGCCTTGACCTTGATCATCGCAATCTCGGCCTTGGCCGCCTTGTTGCCCGCCTTGTCCATCAAATCGGCGGCCTTGAGGCACAGCAAACGCGAGCAATCGATCTCGATCCGCGCCTCGGCGACTCGTTGCTCCCAGATGCTATGTTCGGACAGACGCTTGCCGAACGCGGTGCGCGACTGGAGCCGGCGAACCATCAGTTCCAGCGCGTCTTCGGCCGCGCCGATGGTGCGCATGCAATGGTGGATCCGGCCCGGCCCCAGCCGGCCCTGCGCAATCTCGAACCCCCGGCCCTCGCCGAGCAGCAGGTTGGTGGCGGGAATGCGGACGTCCTTGAGCTCGATTTCCATATGGCCGTGGGGGGCGTCGTCATAGCCATAGACGGTGAGCGAACGCTCGATGGTGATCCCCGGCGCATCCATCGGCACCAGCACCATCGACTGCTGCTGATGCTTGCGCGCCTCGGTATCGGTCTTGCCCATTACGATCGCGACCTTGCAGCGCGGGTCGCCAGCCCCCGACGACCACCATTTGCGGCCGTTGATGACATAATCATCGCCGTCGCGGACAATCCGGCATTCGATGTTGGTCGCGTCGGACGAGGCGACGCCGGGCTCGGTCATCAAAAAAGCCGAGCGGATTTCGCCGCGCATCAGGGGGGCCAGCCAGGCATCCTTGTGCTCACGGGTGCCGTAACGGTGGAGCACCTCCATATTGCCAGTGTCAGGGGCCGAGCAGTTGAATACTTCGCTCGACCACAGGATGCGGCCCATCTCCTCGGCGCAAATGGCATATTCGAGGTTGGTCAATTGCTCGCCTTCGAAGACGAAGCTTTCGTCGACATGGCTGAGCGCGCCGCCGGGCGGCATGAACAAATTCCACAGGCCTGCCCGGTGCGCGACCGGCTTCAAATCCTCGATCAGCGCAATCGGTTGCCAGCGGTCGCCCACATCGATCTGCTTCTTATAGTCGGCGACTCGGGGGCGGACCTGGGCATTGATGAAATCGCGGACGCGGTTGCGGAAAAAAGATTGGCGTTCCGTAAGGTCAAAATCCACGTCCACGCTCCCGCTTGCAAATCGTCTCGGTCTGGTTCCAAAACGGGCTAGGACTCTAGCGTTTGAAGGACAAGGCCCATGGCCGATCTCGACCAATTCCGTGCGACCACCCGCGCTTGGCTGGAGGCCAATTGCCCGGCCGAAATGCGAACCCCGATGAAGTCCGAGAAGGACGCTTGCTGGGGAGGTCGCAAGTTCGTCTTCGAGGGTGATGCGCAAAAGCAATGGCTCGACGTGATGGGCGCGCGCGGCTGGACCGTTCCCGACTGGCCGGCCGATTATGGCGGCGGCGGACTGAGCGCGGCCGAAGCCAAGGTGCTGAAGGAAGAAATGGCGGCGATCGGGGCGCGCAGCCCGCTGATGAGCTTCGGCATTTCGATGCTCGGGCCGGCGCTTCTAAAATTCGGCAATGAAGAGCAGAAGAAGAAGTATCTGGGCGAGATTGCGCGCGGAGAAATCCGCTGGTGCCAAGGCTATTCCGAGCCCGGCGCTGGGAGCGATCTCGCGGGCCTTCAGACCAAGGCCGAGGATAAGGGCGATCGCTACCTCGTCAACGGCCAGAAAGTGTGGACAAGCTACGCCGACGAGGCCGACTGGATCTTCTGCCTGGTGCGGACCTCGAGCGAATCGAAGCATGGCGGGATCAGCTTCCTGCTGTTCGACATGGAAAGCCCGGGAGTTTCGACCAAGCCGATCTTGCTGATCAGCGGTAATTCGCCGTTCTGCGAAACGTTTTTCGATGATGTAAGCGTGCCCAAGGATCAGTTGGTCGGGGTGGAGAACAAGGGCTGGGATGTCGCCAAATATCTGCTCGGCCACGAACGCGAGATGATCAGCGGGATGGGGCTGGGCGGTGAGAAACAGGCGCTGGGGGCCAGCGTCGGCGGAGTCGATGACCCCCTGCTCCGCGCGGAAATCGCCGAGTTCGATGTCGACAGCCTGGCGTTCGCGGCGATGAGCGAGAAGTTCATCGACCAGCTGAAGGCCGGCGAGGCGCATCCGGCGATGCCGAGCATGATGAAATATGCCGGGACCGAGCTCAACAAGCGCCGCCACGAACTGGCGATGGCGGCGGGCGGATCGGACGCACTCGAATGGAACAGCGACCGATCGCGCGGCGGCAAGCTTCCCCGCGAATGGCTCCGCACCAAGGCCAATTCGATCGAAGGCGGGACCAGCGAAGTCCAACTCGGCATCGTCGCCAAACATATCCTCCGCCTGCCGGGAGCCTGAACCATGATGATCCTGACCGACGACCAGCGAATGCTGCACGATGTGGTGCGGCCGTTCATGGCCGAGGAGGGCGCGATCAAGGCGCAGCTTCGGTATTGGCGCGACAGCGGGTGCAAGGACGGGTTCGGGCATCAATTGTGGAAGCAACTGGCCGAACTTGGGCTGACCGGCATCCTGATTCCCGAGGCCTCCGGAGGCGCGGGTCTTGGGCAGGTCGAGGCCAATCTCGTGCTCGAAGAAATTGGGCGCAATCTGACCCCCTCTCCGTTTCTAACGACGTCGGTCGCGGCAGTGCGGGCGCTCGAGGGGTCGGCGCAGGCCGAGCGCTGGTATCCCGGGATTGTCGCAGGCGAGACCGTCGCGGCGCTGGCGATTGACGAGGGGAAGAATCACGATCCGGCGGCGACCGCGTTGGAGGCGAAGCGGCAGGGCAATGGCTTTGTGCTCAATGGGCACAAGCAATTCGTGGTCCACGGAGCGAGCGCCGACCTGCTGCTGGTGGCAGCGCGGACAGCCGGCTCGGTAGGCGAGACCAAGGGGGTAACCCTGTTCGCGGTGCCGCGCGATACCGCCGGGGTCGAGGTCGAAAATGTGTCCCTTGCGGATTCGTCGAAGGCGGCGCGGCTGACATTGGCCAATGTCACGGTCGATGCCGATGCGGTGGTTGGCGAGGTCGATGACGGCTGGACGCCTTTGTCGAGCGCGCTTGGCGCGGGGCGCGCGGGTGCGGCGAGCGAACTGGTCGGGATCGCGGCGGGAGCGAGTGAGATGACCTTCGATTATCTCAAGCAGCGCAAGCAATTCGGGCGGCTGATCGGCGAATTCCAGGCGCTCCAGCACCGTGCCGCGCACCTTTTTGGCGAGATCGAGATTGCGCGGGCGGCGGCGCACAAGGCCGCGCAACTGATCGACGATGCCGATCCGCGCGCCGAGCTGATGACCGCGGTGGCCAAGGCCAAAGCGGGAAGGGTCGCTCGGCTGGCGGTCCAGGAGGGGGTCCAGATGCACGGCGGGATCGGGATGACCGACGAGCATGACATCGGCCTGTACATGAAGCGCCAGGCGGTGCTCGACGAATTGTTCGGCGGGCCGCGCTTTCACGCCGGAGAAGTAGCGCGGATCAGCGGTTACTAACGACCCGCTACTAGAGGTTCTAGGACCTAAGGCCGTTCAAGCAGGAAATTGATCCGTGCGGCGGCGATCGGCTTGGAGCGATCGGCCTGCCAGGCAACGGCTTCGACATTGGCGATTCGGTTGCCGAGGCGTTCGATCGTCGCGTCGGCAAAGGCGTCGCCGAGGCCTTCGCTACCCCCGCGCATATAGTCGACCGTGACGGTGACCGGCTTCATCACCACCGCTGGATCGTCGATCGCGGCGGACAGCGCTTCGAACGCCGCATATTCAAGCAGTCCGGCGATGGCGCCGCCGTGAAGGAAGCCGGGCCGCCCGACGACGTCGGGATGGAATGGCATGACGAAGATCCGCTCGCCGTCGCGGATGTGTGGGCGAAGGCCGAGCAATCGGGCGTAAGGAGGGAGCGCGTTCACATGGCGCTGATAGCGGGCGGCAAGCGCCGGGTCAGCCCCGCGATTTGTAGCTTGCGACGATTCCGAGGATGAAGGCGGTGACCAAGGCGAGCTGGACCTTGCCCGACGGATCGGACCAGCCGAAATAGCGCGCGCCCCATCCGAACAATGCGATGAACATTGCAATGGCAATACCGGCAACCATCGAGTGCCTCGTCGAGTGACAGCCGAATCAGGGCTTCGGCTTCCTCATGGTCGGCTGAAATGGTAAAAAATGGGTAAAGCTTGCCCTGTCGCGGTCGCCTCGTCATAGGGGCGGCACCCCGATCCCGGCCATGGATGGAAGCTAATGAAGGCCCGCATATTCGTCACTTTGAAGCCCGGCGTGCTCGACCCGCAAGGTAAGGCGATCCATCATGCGCTGGGCGCGCTGGGCTTTGCCGGGGTCAACGATGTCCGCGCCGGCAAGCTGATCGAGCTTGATCTCGCCGACGGCACCAGCGACTCCGATATCGAGGCGATGTGCCGCAAGCTGCTCGTCAATACGGTGATCGAGAATTTCCGCGTGGAGCGAGACCTCCCTCGACCGGGCTCGGGACAGGCTTCATGAATAGCGCGGTGATCGTCTTTCCGGGATCGAACTGCGACCGCGATCTCAAGGTGGCGATCGAGACGGTCACCGGCCGCGCTCCGGCCATGGTCTGGCACGGCGACACCGATCTTCCCGCGGGCATCGGCCTAATCGCGATTCCCGGGGGCTTTTCCTATGGCGATTATTTGCGCTCCGGGGCAATGGCTGCACGATCGCCGATCATGCAGGCGGTGATCGAGGCGGCGGGCAAGGGCGTTCCGGTGCTCGGCATCTGCAACGGCTTCCAGGTGCTGACCGAAGCGGGGCTGCTGCCCGGCGCGCTGATGCGCAATGCGGGGCTGCACTTTGTCTGTCGCAATGTCGGGCTGACCGTTGAAACCAGCCAGTCGATCTTCACCAGCGCGTATTCTGCGGGCGAGGAGATCGTCATCCCGGTGGCGCACCACGACGGCAATTTCCAGGCGGACCGCGAGACCCTCGACCGGATCGAAGGCGAAGGCCGGGTCGCGTTTCGCTATACCAATGAGGTCAACGGCTCGGCGCGGTCGATCGCCGGGGTCCTCAACGACGGCGGCAATGTGCTGGGCATGATGCCGCACCCCGAGCGCGCGCTCGAGGCGGCGCATGGCGGGACCGATGGCAGACGGCTGTTCGAAGGCTTGCTCGAAGCGGTCGCCTGACCGCATAGATCAGGACACGCGCCCGTAGCTCAGCTGGATAGAGCACGAGACTTCTAATCTTGAGGCCGCTGGTTCGAATCCAGCCGGGCGCGCCACTTTTCCGGAGCGAAACGAAACCATGATCCCCCGCGAACTGCTTGGCACAGCGATCGTCCCGGGCGGGGGCGAGGAGCTCCGGCTGTTCCGGCGGGGCAAGGATTATATGATCGTGCTCGACCGCAACGAGCTGATGAACAGCCGGATGAGCGGGTCGGAGGAAGCGCTTGCGACGATGACGATCGAGCGATTGGGAACACGCGATTCGCATTTGCTGATCGGCGGATATGGGATGGGGTTCACACTGCGAGCATCATGTGGATCGCTGTCCGCCAGAGGCAGAATGACGGTGGTCGAGCTGGTGCCCGAGATCGTTGCGTGGGCGAAAGGATATATGGCCGAACTGACCGGCGACTGCCTCGACGATCCCAGGGTCGACCTGGTGATCGGCGATGTCGCGGATGCAATCCGTTATGGCGAGTATGACGCGATCCTGCTCGACGTCGACAATGGCCCCGACGGGCTGACCCGCAACGCCAACAACCGGCTTTATTCGGCGCACGGGCTGGCGGCGGCGAAGGCGGCGCTTCGACCCGGCGGGATCCTCGCGGTGTGGTCGGCGGCGCCCGACCAGCACTTCACCCGGCGGCTGGGCGAGGCGGGCTTCGAGGTCGATGAAGTGACGCTCAGCGCGCGCCCCAACGGCAAGGGCGCGCGCCATACGATCTGGTTCGCCACCAAGCGCTAGTCACTAAACCAGCTTCCCCGGGTTCATTAGGCCCCGCGGGTCGAGCCCGGCCTTCAATGCGCGGATCACGGCGACTCGGTCAGGGGAGAGGCGGGCGAACTCGTCGCGCTTCATCTGGCCGATGCCATGTTCGGCGCTGATCGAGCCCCCGGCGGCGGTGACGAGGTCGTCGACCAGCCGGGTGACTGCGGCGCCCTCCTGATTGACCCAGTCCGCGGCGCCAGTGTCTTTGGCCCGGCTCATTGCGCGGACATGAAAATGAATATTGCCGTCGCCGAGATGGCCGAAGCCCGAGGCGCGGGTGCCGGGAAAGGCTGCCTCGACCGCCGCCGCCGCCTCGCGCAGGAAGCGCGGCATCGAGTCGACCGGGACGCTGATGTCGTGCTGGGTGGCGGGGCCGAAAGCGGCGCGCTCGGCCTCCGACAGGCTGTCGCGGATCCGCCAGAAGGCGTCGGCCTGGGCCTCGCTTGCAGAGATGGTGGCGTCGGCGACCAGCCGCTGCTCGATCAACGGGGCGAGCAGGCGTTCGAGCAAGCGATCGGGGGCTTCCTCGTCGGGCGAGGCCGAGGTCGCCTCGACCAGAACATGCCACGGATGCGCGCCCTCGAGCGGGTTGCGCGTGCCGGGGATGTGGTCGAGCGCGGCGTCGAGGCTTTCCTTGGGCAGGATTTCGAAGCCTTCGACTCGGTCGGTGGCGGCGTCAAGCGCACGAAGTACTAAGAGCGCGTCGTCGGGACTGGCGAGCCCGAGCCACGCGACGGCGCGCTGGTGGACCGCGGGCACGAGCTTGAGCCGCACGGCGGTGATGATCCCCAGCGTGCCCTCGGCGCCGACCAGCAACTGGTCGAACGACGGGCCGCGATTGTCCTTCTTGAGGCCGGCCAGTCCGTCGTGGACGCGGCCGTCGGGCAGCACCGCCTCGACCCC
>JAJAZM010000045.1 GCA_026785645.1 Sphingomonas bacterium
GGCGCCGGCACGCGGATGACGTTGCGAGTCCCGCTGACGCTGACCATCATCCCGGCGCTGACGGTGTCGATCGGAAGCCAGCATTTCGCGATTCCCCGAGCGGCGATCGAGGAAATCGTCCGCGCCAACGGTACTTCGGTCGCGCTCGACAGCATCGGCGGTGCCGGCGTGGCGACGATCCGCGGCCGTCGGATGCCCGAAATCAGTCTCGCCGACGTGCTCGGTCTGGCCAGCGACGTGCCCGACGAGGAGCGCACGCTGGTGGTGCTTCGACCCGCCGGCGGCGATCTTTACGCGCTCGCGGTCGACCGGATCCACGATCATGAGGAATTGGTGGTCAAGCCTGCCGCGCCGGCGGTGATGGCCACTGGCCTCTACGCCGGCACGACGCTGGCCGACGATGGCAGTCCGATCCTGCTGTTCGACCCCGCCGGAGTGGCCGAGGTCGGCGGGGTTAAGCTCGAAGCACAGGAGCGCGCCGCGCGTATTGTCGAGGCAGCCTCGAGCACCACCATTCGCGACGACAATGTCCTGCTGTTCCGCGGCCTCGATGGCAACCGCCGCGCCATCCGCCTGGCATTGGTCGACCGGATCGAGGAAGTCAGCCGGACGATGATCCGCCAGACCGCGGGCCAGCTCCGGGTCCAGCTCGGCGATCTCATCCTGCCGCTGGCCGGGGCCGATGCGCTAGGGGCCGACTGGAACGAGACTGGCGATGACAAGGTCCGCGTATTCCGCCTGAGCGATGGCAGCCGCGAAATCGGCTATGTCTTCCGCGACGTGATCGATCTGATGACGATCGACCATGACATCATCCCGGCCGAACATCCCGGCGCGGTCAGCGGGGTCAGCCTCATCGGTGGCGAACCGGCCGAACTGGTCGATCCGCACTGGCTGTTCGCCGCCCATCTCGGTGCCACCGCGCGTGCCGCACAACAGCCGGTGTGTCGCCTTCCATCGGCTGATCCGTGGATGCAGAACATGCTGCGTCCGATCGTCGAGGCAGCGGGCTATCTGGTGATTGACGAGCATGACGAACAGATTCCCGACGTGGTCATCGCCGCGGCCTCGGGCGCGATCGACGACAGCCATGCCGATCGCACCCTGGTGCTCCGCGACGAACCCCATTCGAGCGCCGATGACGGCAGCATCTACCGCTACGACCGCGCCGGCTTGCTGTCCGCGCTCAAAGCCGCGAGCGGAGGAAAAAGCCGATGAGCCAATTGCTGTTGATCGTGTCGATCGGCGGAAGCCGGGTCGCTTTTCCCTCGGCCGCGATCGAATCGGTGGTCGAGCTCGATACCTTGATCCCGGTGCCCCGCGCCGCGCCGCATGTTGCCGGGCTGTCGGCGCTGCGCAGCCGGGTGCTGACGGTGATCGATACCGTCCGCTCGCTCGATCTTGGCGACAGCGACTGTTCGGACGGGATCCGCGAAGCCGCCGTGGTCGAACTCGACGGCCATCATTATGCGCTGATCGTCGATAGCGTCGAGGACGTCATCGAAGCGAAGTCCGATCCGGTCCCGATCCGCGCTGCAATGGGCGAGGGATGGGAACGGGTTGCGCTGGGCATGGTCGAGACCGAGGACGGGCCGCTGTTGCTGGTCGATGTCGCGGGCCTGATCGCGGGTCCATCGGCCGAAGCGCGTGCCGCCTGAATTTTTGGGCTTAAGCCTCTGGTTACCCTTCCGCTTTAGACCGGCCTCAGAATTGAACAGGATAGACGCATGAAGACCTGCCTAATCGTCGACGACAGCAAGGTGATCCGCAAGGTCGCTCGCCATATCCTCGAAACCCTCAATTTCCAGGTCGAGGAAGCCGGCGACGGGCGCGAGGCGCTGACCCGCTGCGAAGAGTCGATGCCCGACGTCGTCCTGCTCGACTGGAACATGCCGGTGATGACCGGGATGGAATTTCTCAAATTGCTTCGCCAGCGCGGTCACACCGATCAGCCCAAGGTGGTGTTCTGCACCACCGAAAATGACATGGCGCACATCCGCGCCGCGCTCGAAGCCGGTGCCGATGAGTATGTGATGAAGCCGTTCGATCGCGAAACGCTCCACATCAAGTTGCAGCTCGTCGGCGTCGCCTGAGGCGCGGCCCGGATGACGACGGCTCTCGCCAAATCGGGTAAGGCCTATCGCGGCCATGAAGCCCCGCGAATCCGGCTGATGGTGGTCGACGATTCGATGGTCGCGCGCGCCGTATTGTCGCGCATGATCGAGGTCGATGACGGGTTCGAGATCGTCGCCGTTGCGGGAACCGCCGAAGATGCGATCACCGCGCTTGGCCAGGTGCGCGTCGATATCGTCCTGCTCGACCTCGAAATGCCCGGCGCTGGCGGGTTGAAGTCGATCCCCAATATCCTCGAAGCGGCGCGCGGTGCCAAGGTGCTGATCGTCTCCTCGCTGGCGGAAGAAGGAGCGGAGGAAACCGTCGCGGCACTCGCGCTCGGCGCTGCCGATACCTTGCCCAAACCGGGCACCGGACGCTTCAACGGCCGCTTTTCCCAAGTGCTGCTCGGCAAGTTGCGCGCGCTCGGTCGCGCCGATTTGCAGGGAACGGCGCGGGTCAAGCTGACCGATCCGCTGCCGGTCGGGTCGATCCGGGCGATGAACGACGGGCCGGTCAAACTGCTCGCGCTTGGCGCCTCGACCGGCGGAATCCATGCGCTGACTGCTTTCTTCCACGAACTTCCGGCCCGGGTCGGTGCGCCGATCCTCGTCACCCAGCATCTGCCCGAGCCGTTCATGGCGGTATTCGCGCGCCAGCTCGCCGCCGCCGCCGGCCGCGAAGCACTGGTCGCCGAAGATGGCTTGCGTCTGCTCCCCGACCGGATCGTGATTGCCCCGGGCAATGCGAGCCTGGCGATCGAGGTTTGCGGCGGCAAGATGATTGCGCGGCTGATCCGCCAGCGGTCGGCGAGCGGCTTCCTGCCATCGGTCGATCCGATGCTCGCCTCGGCCGGTGCAATGCTCGGGCCAGAGGCGCTCGGCGTGGTCTTCTCGGGCATGGGCCGCGACGGGCTCAAGGGCGCGATGGCGCTGGTCGGAGCGGGCGGATCGGTGCTGGTCCAGGACGAAGCCTCGTCGGCGGTGTGGGGCATGCCCCGCGCGGTGGCGGAGGCCGGGCTCGCCTGCGGAATCCTGCCGCCGGTCCGAATCGCACGCCGCATCGCGCATCGCATCGGCGATCTCGCGTGCAGGTAAGCGACAGCTCCAGCCGGATCCTCGCCGGGCTGCTCGAAGCGCGCACCGGCCAGCAATTGACGATGAGCCGACGCTGGCGGATCGAGACTGCACTGTCGTCCCTGCTCAAGGCACGCGGCATCGCGACGCTCGACGAGCTGATCACCATCCTCGTCATGGGGCGCGAACCCGCGCTCGCCAATCTCGTGGTCGAGGCGCTGTTGAACAACGAAACCTATTTCTTCCGCGATCGCCAGCCGTTCGACCTGCTGTCGACCAAATTCCTCCCCGCTCTGGCCACCGCCCGCCACGCCAAGAAGCATCTCAAGATCTGGTCGGCGGGCTGCTCGACGGGGCAGGAGCCCTATTCGCTGGCGATGCTGTTCGCCGACGAGGCGCTCAAATGGCAGGGCTGGACGATCGACATCCTCGGCACCGACGTCTCGACCGCGGTGGTCGATCGTGCGCGGGCCGGGACCTACACCCAGTTCGAAGTCCAGCGCGGGCTCGGCATCAACCAGATGATCCGCTGGTTCGCCGAGACCGACGATGGCTGGCGTGCGGCCGAGGCGTTGCGCCGCCAAGTTCGCTTCCAGGTCCACAACATCCTCGAAAGCGCGCCGCATCCGGGCCAGTTCGACGTCATCTTGTGCCGCAATGTGCTGCTTTACCTCAGCCCCGAAAAACGTACTGCGGCGTTCGAGCGGCTGGCGGCGGCGCTGGCCCCCGATGGCGCGCTGATGCTCGGCGCGGGGGAGACGGTGATCGGCCAGACCACGCGCTTTGCCGCCGACCGCGAGACGCGCGGCCTCTACCGGCTGATCGCGGGCAGCAACGCCGACCGGCGTGAGTTGCGATCCGCCTGAAAAGGCTTGACGCCGCAGCGTACGCGGTGTGCCATTGGGCGATGGACCTGATCGACCGCCCCTCGCCGAACTTCGACGATCGGGTGCTTCCGGTGACGATGATCGTGCTCCATTACACCGGCATGCCCGACTGCCAAAGCGCGCTCGACCGGATGACTTCGCCCGAGGCCAAGGTTTCGGCCCATTATTGCATCGACGAAGATGGCACGGTCTACCAACTGGTCGATGAGGCGAAGCGCGCCTGGCATGCCGGCAAAAGCTATTGGCGCGGGGTGACCGACATCAACTCGGCCAGCGTCGGGATCGAGATCGTCAATCCGGGCCATGAATTCGGCTATCGCGACTTTCCCGACGAACAGGTCGCGGCGCTGATTCCGCTTTTGTCGAGTATCAAGGAGCGCCACGGAGTCGGGCGTGGCAATGTCGTCGGCCATTCGGACATCGCCCCGGCGCGCAAGGATGACCCAGGCGAACTATTCCCGTGGGACGCACTCGCCGACCGCCGCCTCGCCTTGCCCAGCCCGACCCGCGACCTGATGGACCCGTTCTGGACCGACGCCGGCTTCTTCCTTGCGCTCGACCGGTTCGGCTATGACGTGAGCGATCCGCACAAAGCCGTCATCGCCTTCCAGCGCCGCTTCCGCCCGGCGACGATCGACGGCATCGTCGACGGCCAATGCCGCGCCAAATTGCTCTCGCTGTTGCTCCCGCGCCCGCAATAGATCATATCGCCGGGTGTCAGGGGACTGGGCGGCCGCGGCGGATTTCGATCCGGCGAGGAAAGTCCGGGCTCCACGGAATGAAGGTGCCGGGTAACGCCCGGCGGAGTTGCGGCTCTCGGGCCAAGGCTTCAGGGAAAGTGCCACAGAAAGCATACCGCCGGGCATCTTGGGTAACCTTGGGGACCGGTAAGGTCGAAAGGGTGCGGCAAGAGCGCACCGCGTCGCTGGCAACAGCGGCGGCACGGCAAACCCCACCTGGTGCAAGACCGAATAGGGGTGGCATATGGGGCAGTTCCGCCTCGTCACCCGGGTTGGTCGCTTGAGCGGCGGAGCAATCCGTCGCCTAGAGGAATGGTCGCCCATCCGCCTTAGCCTCGCGCGACGGCGGAGGACAGAACCCGGCTTACAGGTCCCCTGACAATTTCCGGTGTCGCGCGGGTGGCGGATTGGCCGCTGCTCCACTAGGGGAGGGCGTGATGGTCAAGCCAACCCGCAACGACGATTGGGGATTTCCCCGCTGGCGCCCTTATGGGGCGAAAGGCCGATCCGCGGCCAAGGTCAGGCTGTGCGACCGCGAGGGCTGCAACGACATCGGCGACCGCCCCGCGCCCAAGGCCCCCAACAGCCCCGAGCGCTGGATGTTCTGCCTGACCCATGCCGCCGAATATAACAAAGGCTGGGACTATTTTGCCGGCCTTTCGCCCGAGGACGCGGCGCGCCGCGCGGCCGAGGAGGAAAGCGGCGCTTCGGCCTTCCGCAAGAGCGCGCATTACCAATGGGCGGGCTCGGGCGACGGCAGCCGGAGCAGCGATGAGATGCGCGCCTATGAGGTGCTCGAGATCGATCCCGATGCCGATGCGCCAGCGATCAAGGCGGCCTATCGCGGGCTGGCCAAGCAATATCACCCAGACGTCAATCGCGACGATGCCGAAGCCGCCAAGCGCTTCCAGCAGGTCCAGGCCGCTTATGACGTGCTGCGCAAGGCCGCCGAACGCCGCGGCGAGACGATCTAGCGCCTGATCGTCTCAGGTGGACGCGCTCGGCGCTTCCGGCGAAGGCGTAAATCAGGCGCTCATCTACGGCCTCAGCATGCCTACGGCGCCAGCATGCTTACGGCGTCAGCATGCCTACGGCGTCAGCATGAACGTGCCGACCGCGCGCGCCACCGGACGGCTGTCGTCGCCGGTATGTGCGATCCCGCTGACGAACGCGATCTGACGGGTCAATTTGTCGCAGGTGCACCGCGCGATGACCGTCTCGCCTTTCAATGCCGGGCGCAGGTAATCGAGCCTGAGGTCGATCGTAACCGATGGCTGAAAGCGGCCCAGCGCGCGCCACACCGACGTCCCGCCGCAGGTGTCGAGCAAGCTGACGATCGCTCCCGATGCGAGCATGCCGGTCTCGGGTACGCCGACCAATTCCTCGCGCCACGGCAGCGCCAGCTCGACCCAATTGTCGCCACAGGCGCGAAACTCGAGCCCGAGCGCGCGGCCATGCCCGACCGATCGGGCAAGTTCGAAGAACGAACTGGGGTCGAATCCGCCGTCGCGGGAATTGGTCCGATGGTCGTTGCTGACGCTCACGCCGCCAGCCGCTGCGCGGTTTCGCGGACCAAGGCGATCATGTTGGGGATGCCCTGGGTGCGGTTCGATGACAATTCGCGCGCCAGGTTGAACGGCGCGAGCGAGGCGGCGATGTCCATCCCGGCAATCTCGCCGGGCGCACGATCCTGGACCACCGCCAGTACCAGCGCGACCACCCCCTTGGTGATTGCGGCATTGCTGTCGGCGAGGAAGTGGAGGCGGCCGTCGTCGGTTCGAGTCGGATAGACCCACACCGACGCCGAGCAACCGCGCACCTTGGTCGCCTCGGTCTTCAAGGCATCGGGCATCGTCTCGAGGCTTCGCCCAAGCTCGATCAGCAGGCGATAGCGATCCTCGCTCTCGAGTAGCGAATAATCGTCGAAGATGGCGGGGAGGGTGGTCATGCGGAGGCGATTAGCAGCGCGAGGCGGTCACGTCATCTAGCGGTCGCGAAGGCTCTCGATTTCGCGCGACAGGCTGTTTTCCTTGTCGACCGCAATCCGTTCGAGCGTCTGGATACGATCCTTGAGCAATTTGACCTCGTCCAGCAGGCGCGCGGTCTGGCCGGCATCCTGCGGCTCGATCAGTCCCGGTCCGCGGCGTCCGCCTCGTCCTTTGCGGCCAGTGCTCTGCGGAATGCCGAGCCGATGGCGGACGACCATCTTGACGATGCTGGAAATGCTGACAATGGCGATGATCGCCAGGATGAAAACATATTGGCTCACAGCATTTTCTCGCCTGTCAGCCGCGGCGTGCGCAGCGCCTCGATCTGGGCGGCGGTGTCGAAGCCCTTGTCGGTGACGATCTGCTCGAGCACCCTGACCCGCGCCTCAAGGCGCTCGGTATGGGCCGCATATTGGGCGGTCTTTTCGGCAGTCAGGCTGGTCTGCGCATCGATCTGCCGTTCCTTGACGCGGAGCCAGATCTTGAACGGCGCGATGCCGATCGCGGCGAGCGGGATCAGCACCCAAATCCAGCTGGCGATATTGTCCATCAGCCGATGTCCTTCTTCGTCGGCACGAGGTGCAATTGCTCGATCTCGCGCGATAGCCGGGCGGGTTCGTCGGTGATGATCCGCTCGATCGTCTCGAGCCGGTCCTTGACCGAGCCAAGCTCGGCGCGGAGCTGGGCATTTTCGCCGGTCAGCAGCTTGATCCGTTCGAACGAGTCCTCGTTGGACTTGGGATGGAGTGCCTTGCCCCAGCTATTCTCCAGTGGATAGCCGTTCTTGATCCTGAGCCAGGTGCCCAGCAACGAGCCGCCGACGCCGATTCCGACGATGATCGCAACGATCGGCAGGATCTTGATCAGCAAATTGACGATGGCGGCGAACTCGGGGTCCATGCGCCTGGCTCCTAACGCAGATTGTCGATGTCGTCGGACAAGCGCCGCGACGGGTCAGTGGCGATCCGCTCGAGCACCTTGAGGCGGTCCTCGAGCCGGTCGACCGTGGCCTTCAACTCGGCATTCTCGGCCACCAGCCGGTCGCTCGCCGGATCCTTCTTGGTCACCGTGCCGCCCCATTCGCCTTCCAGCGGATAGCCGTGGCGTGCGCGGATCGCCGTGGTGATGATCCACGCCACAAAACTCATGGCGATGATCGCCAAGACAAAACCCGAACCCCCGAAGCTCATTGCCATTTCCCTTATTCAAGTCCGACTGTTAGCGCAGGCTGTCGATTTCGCGTGCCAGGCTGCGGTTTTCAGTGGTGACATATTGCTCGATGTCGGCCAGCCGCCGGTCGATATCGCGAAAGCTGCTGGCGATGCCGCGCGCGGTGCGGGCGGGGGAGGCGCGGACGCCCTGCCAGAATTCCTGCTGGTCGGCGCTGTCGCGGTCGAGTTCGCGTGGCCGGTCGGGCGAAATCCATCCGGCGACGAAGTACAAAGGGATCGTTGCACCGCCGCTGAAGAAGATGCCGAAGATCATCATCCAGCGCACCAGGGTGGTATCGATCCCGGTATAATCGGCGATCCCCGCGCACAGGCCGAGGATCTTGCCGTTGCGCTTGTCGCGATAGAAACGCGTACGGCTTGCGGGCTGGACCATGATCTTACTTCCTGTCTTTCAGCAACCGGTCGGTGCGGCTGGTGAGGCTGTCGATATCCTGCAGCAGGCTGCTTCGGCCCAGCCCGCCGCCGCCGCTGCCCGCACCGGGCAGGCAGTTTTGCCGCCACTCGGGATTCTCGGCGGTCATGATCCGCTCGATCGAGCACAGGCGGTCATCGAGCCGCCGCGCCGCGTCGTGCAGATCGTCGAGCAATTGCTCGTCGGCGCCGGTCAGCGTCTTCGCGGTCTTCCATTTGGTGATGTAATGGAAAATCAGCCACGGCAGCGCGACAAACAAAATTCCCAATACGACTGCGGGTACCAAAACTTCTTCCACTTAAACCCCCCTGGCCTTCATTGCGGCCTTCATAGCTTGCAGTTCGGCGTCGACGCTATCGCTCGCGCGAAGGTCGGCGATTTCGTCTTCCAGGCTTTTCGGCCCGGTCATTCCAAGCGCATCGGCGCGCCCTTCGGCAAAGTCGGCGCGGCGTTCGAGCACTTCGAACCGCGAGAAAGCATCTTCTGTCCTTCCACCGTGCAACACTTCGCGCGCCTTGGCCCGAGTCACCGCGCTTTCGATGCGGTTGGCGATGGCGTTCTGGCGGCTGCGCGCTTCGCGGAGCTTGCCCTGCAATTTGGCGATGTCGACTTCGTAGCTTTTCAGCGTGTCCTCGATCGCGCCAATCTCGCTGCGCAGGCCGTCGGCCATGTCGGTCGCCTTCTGGCGCTCCATCAGCGCGGCCTTGGCCAGATCCTCGCGATCCTTCGACAGCGCCAGCTCGGCTTTCTCGGTCCAGCTCGCCTGCAATTCGTCGAGCCGCGCAATCGCCCGGCGCATTTCCTTGCCGTCGGCGATCGACCGCGCGGCCGAGGCACGAACCTCGACCAATGTCTCTTCCATCTCGAGGATGATCATTCGGATCATCCGCGCCGGATCTTCGGCACGGTCGAGCAGCTCGGTCATATTGGCTGCGAAGATATCCCGCGTGCGGGAAAAAATGCTCATGGAGCACTCCATGTTGATGGGCCCTGTTACATTTGCTTTTGCAGCTTCCGTGCCAATTTCCGCCGAAGCCCGAAAATACGCAAAAACGTTCGCTTTTCGACCAACGGCGGTGTGCCAAGGCTTGCCAGATGGTGGGATTTGGCACCACATATTGGCGATGGAGCGAAGTACCCAATTCGTCGGCTCGAGCCTCGCCTTTCTCGACGCGGTCGAGCGCGCCAGCCGCGCCGCGCCCTTGAACCGCCCGGTGCTGGTGATTGGCGAGCGCGGCACGGGCAAGGAATTGATCGCCGAGCGGCTTCACCATCTGTCGGGCCGCTGGGCCGGGCCGCTGGTGACGATGAACTGCGCCGCGCTCCCCGAGAATTTGATCGAGGCCGAATTGTTCGGCCATGAAGCGGGCAGCTTTACCGGGGCCGCCAAGACCCGCCACGGGCGGTTCGAGGAAGCCGACGGCGGCACCTTGTTCCTCGACGAGCTCGCCAGCCTGTCGTCCCCAGCGCAGGACCGGCTGTTGCGCGCGGTCGAATATGGCGAGATCACCCGCATCGGCGCATCGCGCCCGATCAAGGTCGACGTGCGGATTGTCGCCGCGACCAACGAGCATTTGCCGCGCCTGGTCGACGACGGCCGCTTCCGCGCCGATTTGCTCGATCGGTTGAGCTTCGAAGTGGTGACTCTCCCGCCGCTTCGCGCGCGGCAGGGCGACATCCCGCTGCTCGCCGAGCATTTCGGGCGGCGCATGGCGGTCGAGCTGGAATGGTCCAACTGGCCGGGCTTTTCTCCCGAGATCAGCCGGGCACTCGAAAGCTATCCGTGGCCGGGCAATGTCCGCGAGCTTCGCAATACCGTCGAACGCGCAGTGTATCGCGCCGAAGATCCCGAGCGCGAGATCGATGCCATCCAGTTCGATCCGTTCCACTCGCCCTGGGCCCCCGCCGACTCGCCCTCGGGCCAGCCCGAGCAAGCCCATGGCGCGCGTGCTGCGGCAATGGCGCCCGCACCCGCGCCCCTGGCCGCTGCACCGCCACCCCCAACCGACGTCAGCGACTTGCGCGGCGCGGTCAATGCCTATGAACGCGCCTTGCTCGAGGAGGCGCTTGCCAAGAACCGCTTCAACCAGCGCGCCACCGCCACCGCGCTCGGCCTGAGCTACGATCAGCTGCGCCA
>JAJAZM010000046.1 GCA_026785645.1 Sphingomonas bacterium
CGGGTCGAGCCCGCCGATCCGCGCATTGACCCGCGCCGCGGCCTGCTTGACAAAGCCCAGAGCGTGGACGATTTCGACCGGCATCCGCTCGGCGCTCCCGAACGGGAAATTACCCATCGATCGCTCGGTCTGCGCCCCCCAATAGCTGTCGCCGGGGACCTCGAGCGGTCCGAAGCTGTCGGTTTCGGTGCGAGTGGGTGTCATTGCTTACTCCGGCGCGATGAGCGACGTGCTCGCCATACCCCAGGCATGGCTGCGCGAGTCACTTCTTCTTCGTGAAATCGACGCTGACGACGTTGGAGCCGTCGTCCACCGGCACGATCACCGGACTGTCATTTTCGGGCTCGTCATGTTCCTCATGCTCGACCGGGGCGCCATTGGCCTGGAACTTCAGGCTGAAGTCGACCGCCGGATCGACGAAATCGGTGACCGCCGCAAACGGCACCACCAAGGTCGATGGAATGCCGCCGAACGACAGGCCGACCGTGAAGAAATCGTCCTCGACCTTCAAATCCCAGAAGCGGTGCTGGATGACGATCGTCATTTCGTCGGGGAAGCGGTCGGCGAGATGCTTGGGGATGGTCACCCCGGGCATGCGGGTCTGGAAGGTGATGTAGAAATGATGCCCGCCAGGCAAATGCCCGCCCGAACGTTCGACCTCGTACAACACACGCCCGACCACATCGCGCAGCGCCTCCTGCACGATCTCGTCATAGGGAATCAGGCTCTCGGGCGTGTCGTCGGTCATCGCTTTTCGTGGTAGCGGACCATGCCAAACGGTCAAGCGAGGTCTTTAATGCCGGTCGATTCCAGTCAGCCTTATGACGATCAGAACATCTTCGCGAAAATCCTGCGCGGCGAGATAATGTGCAACAAGGTTTATGAGGACGAGCATGTCCTCGCCTTCCACGACATCGCCCCGCTCGCGCCGGTCCATGTGCTGGTGATCCCCAAGGGGGCCTATGTCAGTTGGGACGATTTTTCGAGGGATGCCAGCGATGCCGAGCTGACCGCTTTGTCCCGCGCGGTCGGCGAGGTGGCGCGCCTGGTCGGCGCCGATGCGCAGGGTTATCGCCTGCTCGCCAACACCGGCAAGCGCTCGGGCCAGGAGGTAGCGCACCTCCACGTTCACATCTTCGGCGGCCAGCCGTTGGGGCCAATGCTTGCCAAGTAAGGGGCCGATGCTTGTGAAGGTAGGGGATTGCCCTCGTCGTTTGAGGCGCTAGGCTCCGGTCCCACCAGTCAAAAATGAGCGCCCGCGCATGAAGCGGGAGCCGCCTGCCAAGGGGATCTCCATGTTATTCGACCGCGTCAAACCGCTCGACGCCATTCTGGCAACCGCCGAACGCAAGTCGTTGCACCGCTCTTTGGGCGCCTTCCAGCTGACCCTGTTCGGGATCGGCTGCATCATCGGCACGGGCATTTTCGTACTCACTGCCGCCGGCGCGCAAAAGGCCGGTCCGGGGCTGATGCTGGCGTTCATCATCGCCGGCGCGGTGTGTATCGTGGCCGCGCTCTGCTATGCCGAAATCGCCTCGATGATCCCCGTCGCCGGCTCCGCCTACACCTACAGTTACGCGACGATGGGCGAGTTCCTCGCGTGGACGGTGGGTTGGGCGCTGGTCCTCGAATATGCCATTGCCGCTTCCGCCGTGTCGGTCGGCTGGTCGGGCTATTTTACCGGGACGATCCTCAACGATACCTTCGGGATAGCCCTTCCCGCTTATCTTACTGCCGGGCCGCTCGCGCTTGGCGGGGCACCGGGCGGATTGATCAACCTGCCAGCGCTGATCATCGCCTTGCTGGTCACCTGGCTGCTGATGATCGGCACCAGCGAGAGCGCCAAGGTCAACAGCATATTGGTAACGATCAAGGTCGTCGCGCTGACTGCATTCATCGCCTTGACCCTGCCCAGGATCGACAGCGCCAACTTCAACCCGTTCCTCCCCGCCGGAGTGTTCGGCGGGTTCGGAACCGGGGTCGGCGCGGTCGGCGCGGCGGCGACGATCTTTTTCGCTTACGTCGGCTTCGACGCGGTTTCGACCGCGGCGGAAGAAACCAAGAATCCGCAGCGCAACGTCCCGATCGGGCTGATCGGCAGCTTGCTGTTCTGCACCGTCTTCTACATCCTGGTCGCGGCTGGCGCGGTCGGCACCATCGGTGGTCAGCCGATCATGGGGCCGAACGGCATTCCGTTCCCCGCCGGATCGGAAGAGCTCGCCCGCCAGTGCGCGATGACCGAGCATGCCGCGAAGCTCGTCTGTTCGAACGAGGCATTGGCCCATGTCCTGCGCCAGATCGGCTTCGGCACCGTCGGCAACATGCTCGGCTATGCCGCGATCCTGGCGTTGCCGTCGGTCATCCTGATCCTGCTGTTCGGCCAGACCCGCATCTTCTTCGTCATGGCCCGCGACGGCCTGCTTCCGGAGAAATTGAGCGAGGTCCATCCGAAGTGGAAAACGCCGTATATCGTGACGGCCATCACCGGCGTGATCGTCGCGGTCGCGGCGGCGTTCCTGCCGGTCGGGCAGCTTGCCGACATCGCCAATGCGGGGACGCTTTACGCGTTCATGATGGTGGCAGTCGCGGTGATGCTGCTGCGCAAGCGCGACCCGGGCCGCAAGCGCGCGTTCAAGGTTCCGGCACTGATGATCATCGGCCCGCTGACGATCGCCGGCACCCTGTTCCTGTTCTTCAACCTGCCGATCACCGCGATGCTGGTGCTTCCGATCTGGTCGGCGATCGGCTTCCTGATCTACTTCGGCTACAGCCGCCGCAAGAGCCATCTAGGCCAGGGCCATGTCGAGGTTCATGAAGGCGAAGTCGACGATCTGACGCCGCACATCCCGGGGATCGATGTCCCCAAGAATTGAGTGCAGCAAAGCGAATGAATTGGGGTGGTCCGGGAACGGGCCGCCCTTTTTCTTACCCCAGCAACCCGCCGGCCAACGCCTTGAGGTTCTTCTCGGGCCGGGCGCCGTAATGCTGGATGACTTCGGCGGCGGCGATCGCGCCAAGCTTCAATGACTCCTCAAGCCCCAGTCCGCGCGCTTCGCCGGCAAGGAAGCCGGCGGCGAACAGATCGCCCGCGCCAGTGGTGTCGACCAATCGCTCGATCGGCTCGGCCGGGATCGAAACGCGTTCAGCGCCGCGCACCGCGACTGCGCCATGCTCGCTGCGGGTGACGACCAAGGTCGCGACCTTGGCCGACAAGGCCGCAAGCCCGGTGTCGAGATCGTCGCTGCCGGTCATCGCCGCAAGCTCGGCCTCGTTGGCGAACAAGATGTCGATCTTGCCCATGTTGATCAGCGCCCAGAAGCCGTCGCGATGGCGGTCGACGCAGAAGGTGTCGGACAAGGTGAAGGCGATTTTGCGCCCGGCATCGCGCGACGCCGCAATCGCCGCTTGCATCGCCGCGCGCGGCTCGGCTGGGTCCCACAAATAGCCTTCGAGATAGAGGATTGCGGCATCGGCCACCCTGGCCGGATCGATATCGCGCGCCTCGAGCCGCTGCGCCGCACCGAGGAAGGTGTTCATCGTACGCTGGGCATCGGGCGTGACCAGGATCAGGCAGCGCGCGGTGGCGCCGACATCGTCCCGCGCCGGCACCAGGAAATCGACTCCGAGGCTTTCCACGTCGTGACGATAGATGTCACCCAATTCGTCACTCGCCACCTGGCCGATGAAGCCCGCCTTCAACCCGAACGAGGCCAGCCCCGCCGCCGTATTGCCGGCCGATCCGCCGCTGATCTCGCGCCCCGGCCGCATCACCCCGTACAACCGCACCGCTTCGTCCTCGTCGATCAGCCGCATCGACCCCTTGGTCAACGACTGATCGGCAAGGAAGGCGTCGTCGGCATCGGCGATCACGTCGACGATGGCATTGCCGATGCAAAGCACATCGAGGCGGGGTGCGGTCATGGAGGATCTTTCAGGAGGAGGAAAAGTGCGCGGCGGTTAGCGGCTGCGGCGTGTCTCGGCAAGCTTGCCAGCCTTGGTCCCAGCCGCCATGCTCATCTGATGCGCCGCTTCCTCGCCCCCACGCTCGCCTTGCTCGTCGCGGCCTGCGCCAGCACCCCAGCGGTCAAGCCCGCAGCGGTCATCGGCAAGCCGACCGGTCGCCCGGGCGGCGCTTTGCTCGGGCTCGACGTCCATGATCTTGGCCAGCGCTTCGGCCAGCCCGCCTTCCAGGTCCAGGAAGGCCCCGGAACCAAGTTGCAATGGGCCGGCGGGGGCTGCGTACTCGACGTCTATCTCTATCCGCCCGAAAGCGGGTCGGGTTTGGCGCGGGTGACGTACGCCGATGCGCGGCGGCCGTCGGGCGTCGACATTGACGTGGCGAGCTGCCTTGCGCTGATGGGGCGTTAGCCGAGCCGATCCATCGCCCAGCGCGCGGCATCGGCCACCACCGGATCGGGATCGGCGAGATGCGGCTCGACCGCTGCCTTCAGTACCGCCTCCCCGCTATTGCCCGCCGCGATCAGGCAATTGCGGATCATCCGATTGCGCCCGATGCGCTTGATCGGCGAGCCTGAAAAGGTCTCGCGAAACCCCGCATCATCCAGCGCCAGCAGATCCGCCAGCCGCGGCGCGGCTAGTTCGGCGCGCGGCAGGAAAGCGCGATTGGCCGCGGCGCTGTCGGCGAAGCGGTTCCACGGACACACCGCCAGACAATCGTCACAGCCGTAGATGCGATTGCCGATCGCGGCGCGATATTGCTCGGGGATCGGCCCGGCATGTTCGATCGTGAGGTAGGAGATGCAGGCTCGCGCATCGATCCGTCCCGGCCCGGTGATCGCGCCGGTCGGGCAGGCATCGATGCACCGCGTGCAGCTTCCGCAATGTTCGCTCGCCGGTTCGTCGGGTTCGAGCTCGAGGCTGGTCATGATGATCCCGAGGAACAGCCAATTGCCGTGCTCGCGGCTGAGCAAATTGGTATGCTTTCCCTGCCAGCCGAGTCCCGCCGCGGCGGCGAGCGGCTTTTCCATCACCGGCGCGGTATCGACGAACACCTTCAATTCCCCGCCATGGGCTTCGGCCAGCCAGCGGCCGAGCGCTTTCAGCGCCTTCTTGACCGTCTTGTGATAATCGGTCCCTTGCGCATAAACCGAAATCCGCCCGAGCTCGCCGTGATTGGCCAGCGCCATCGGATCGCTTGCCGGAGCATAGCTCATCGCCAGCGCGATCACCGATTTGGCCGCCGGCCACAGCCCGTTGGGACTGGCGCGCTGCTCGGCGCGATCCTCCATCCAGCGCATCTCGCCATGCCGCCCTTCGGCCAGCCAGGCGCGAAGCCCGTCCCCCGCATCGGGCGCCGCATCGGCGCGCGTGAAGCCGCACGACGCGAAGCCCAACTCGACCGCTTTGGCGCGGATTTCCTGCTCGATGGTCATTGCCATTTAACCTCCTTCCCTTAGCACAGGGCAAATGGCCACCAACAACGCCGTTGAGGCGCATGATCTCGTCAAGGATTTCGGCGACACCCGCGCGGTAGACGGGGTCAGCCTCGCCGTTCCGACAGGGTCGATCTACGGCATCCTCGGCCCCAATGGCGCGGGCAAGACCACCACCATCCGGATGCTGCTGGGGATCATCGACCCCAGTTCGGGCACGCGCCGCTTGCTCGGCCATGAGCGGCCGCTGGATGCGGCGGAACAGGTCGGTTACCTCCCCGAGGAGCGCGGGCTCTATCCCGGAATGACCTCGATGGAGGCGATCGCCTTCATGGGCGCGCTCCGCGGTCTGCCGCTTCGCGAAGGCCGCCGCCGCGCGATCGAATTGCTTGACGGCCACAACCTCGGCAACTGGGCGAAAAAACCGATCCGCAATCTGTCCAAGGGCATGGCGCAGACCGTCCAATTGCTCGGGACGATTGTCCACAAACCCAAATTGATCGTGCTCGACGAACCCTTCTCGGGGCTCGACGCGATCAACCAGGGCAAGCTCGAAGAACTCATCCGGCGCGAGGCGGCAGGCGGTGCGACGATCATTTTCTCGACCCACGTCATCGCCCATGCCGAGCGATTGTGCGAACGGGTCGCGATCATCGCCGGGGCGCGGGTCGCATTCGAAGGCGCGGTCGACGAAGCGCGCGGTCGCCTTCGCCCGATCGTCCGCTTGCGCACCCGTGCTGTCGACGGAGCGTGGCGCAGCGCACTCCCCGCCACTGCCAAGCTCGACAATGGCGACTGGACCTTCGAGCTTCCGCCGTCGGGCCCCGAGCCGTTGCTCAAGGCGCTGATCGATGGCGGCGCCGGGATCGAGACGTTGAGCATCGAACGGCCGGGTCTGCATGACGCCTTCGTCGCCATTGCGGGTGAGGCTGCTGCGCGCGAAATGGCCACCGGGATCGGACAAGCTGCATGAAAATTCCGCGATTGATCCGCTCCGCCTTCGTCATCGCCCGCCGCGATTTCGCAGCGACGGTAATGAGCAAGGCGTTCCTGCTGTTCCTGCTCGGCCCATTATTCCCGGTAATCGTCGGAGTCGGCTTTGGCGGTATCGGTGCAAGCATCGACCGCAATGTCGATCGCCCGGTAATTGCGGTCATCGCCAGCCCGGCCGATTATCAGGCGATCGACGAAGCAAGAAAACGGATGGAGCCGTTGCTCGCCGGCGGCCCGGGGGTCGTGCTGAGCCAGGTCGCGCCGACGGCGGACCTGGCGGCACAGCGCAAGGCGTTGTTGGCGCAGAAAAATCCGCCGGTGCTCGGGGTGCTCGATGGCGGACTCGCTGCGCCGCAGTTTACCGGCGCGGTAAGTGGCGACGGAATGACCGTCCGCCAATTGGGGTTCCTGATCGACCAGGCCCGCCGCGACCGCGCCGCGCCGCCGGCGACCGGCAAGCCGATGACGGTCAAACTGACGCAAAGCTCGTCGGGATCGCTGGTGTCGGCGCGCGCACTCACCGCTCGCGCGGGCCAGGCGGTGCTGTTCGTCCTCACCATCCTGCTCGCCGGAATGCTGCTGTCGCAACTGATCGAGGAAAAGTCGAACAAGGCGATCGAGGTCATCGCCGCCGCGGTCCCGATCGAATCGATCTTCATCGGCAAATTGTTCGCAATGCTGGCGATGGCGTGGCTCGGGATCATCGTGTGGACCTCGGCCGGCGCCGCGGCGATCGCCTTCTACGTTCCCGGAGGGCTCGCTGCTTTGCCCACCCCGGCGGTCGGCTGGTCGATGTTCATTGCGCTCGGCATCGTCTATTTTTCGATGAGTTACCTGCTGATCGGGTCGCTGTTCCTCGGCATCGGCTCGCAGGCCTCGACGGTGCGCGAGGTGCAGACCCTGTCGATGCCGGTGACGATGGCGCAGATGATGATCTTCGCGCTCGCCTCGCTCGGCGTCGGCCACCCCGACAGCGCCAGCGCGATCGCCGGGGCGGCCTTTCCCTTGTCGTCGCCGTTTGCGATGTTCGGCCGCGCCGCCGAACTGCCCGACCTGGTGCCGCATGTGTTCGCGATCGTGTGGCAGATCTTGTGGGTCGCGCTGATCCTGCGCATCGCCGCCCGCCTGTTCCGCCGCAGCGTCCTCAAATCCGGCCCCACCTTCCGCTGGCCGTGGCAGAAGCGCGCGGCGGTTCAGTAGCACTGATGCGCTAACGTCTGCTTTCGACCCATTGCGGACATTAAGACTGCGGCCGCTTTGCGCCCATTGCCGTCGATGAGTGCTCGACCGTCCTTCCCCAGAAGCGGTCCTTCGTTCAGGCGACGTCATGGAGAGTTTGAGGTGAGCGCTGAATGACGCACAGGGTTGCGACCGCAAAACCAATGTATTACTCGCATCAAACACTCGCGCTCCAGGCCGTAGCCGGTGTCGATCAGCACCGGGCCATCGGCTCGGTCTCGATCAGCAGGTGATGGATGGGCGTTCTGTCGAGGGGGAACGATGACTCTGAAGATTGTGGGGATCGCAGGCTGGTTCCTGGCGGCGAGTGCACCAGCTTTCGCGGCCAGTACAGCCCTGCCTCTTCCCGAAGGCTGCGAGGTAGCTGGCTCCGGCACAGATTCGAGCGCCGCAAGCGCGCCGGACGCACCGTCGTTTCCGCCGGTGCAACTACAGATTCGCACACCCTTCGAGCCCACGGTCTTCCCGGCCGGCGGCTACAACTATCTGCTCTATGAGCTGCATCTCCAGAATTTCACGGACGGCCCGCTCGCCCTGCGTGGCCTCGAGGTGTTCGATGCCGACCGCCGCAAGCCGATTGCTTCTCTTGTCGGTCAGCGCCTTTTCGAGAAACTGGTTCCAATCGGCGCTGACGTGCTCGACAGCGACGATCCATTGGTGGCCGGCCGGCTGGCGGTCGCATTCATCTGCCTCGCGTTCGATAGCCGCAGCGCGCCTCCCGCCAAGCTAAGCCATCGCGTGCTTCTGGCTGGCTCCGTCGCAGATGGTCCAACCATCGGAACACGCAACGGGAAGCCGAAGGTGCTTGCGCCCCCTGTATCGGGAACCGACTGGATGGCGGTCAGCAGTCTGAGCAAAGGCTCCCATCACAGGTCGGGCCTCTTTGTCGCCGGAGGACTCGCCCAGATTTCCCGTCGCTATGCCGTGGACTGGAAGCGGGAGCAGAAGGGCGCCTTCTTCTCCGGCGACGCGCGCAACGTCCGCTCCTACCATTCCTACGGTCAGGACGTGCTGGCCGTGGCGGATGCAATGGTCGTCGTGGCTAAGAACGGCTTTCCCGATAACATACCTCGCACCGCTGCTGGCTTCGCGACGGCGGTGCCGGTCACCATGGAGACGGTTGCTGGCAACTCGGTCGTGCTGGACCTGGGCGATGGCCAGTTCGCATATTACGCGCACCTGAAACCTGGCAGCGTGCGCGTGAAGGTCGGCGACCGTGTGCTGCGGGGGCAGTCATTGGCGTTAGTGGGCAATTCGGGCGACGCGCGAGAGCCGCATCTACATTTTCAGGTGACCACCAGTCCCGAGATCCTCGCCAGTGAAGGCCTGCCCTACGTGATCGATCGCTTTCGCGTGAAGGCCGCCGATGGGAGCTCACAGGATCGAGTGCGCGAGTTCCCGCTGAGTAATGCGGTGATCGACTTTGGGGCTGGCGAAGCCTTGGCAGATCAGCGGCCTTGAGGGTCAAGTCGCCCAAAAGAGGGTGACAGTGTCAGCCAAGAATCCGCCTTGAGCCGATCTCTGCCGATGCCGATTGATCCATCGAGCGTCTGCTTTCCGATCGTTCTAGTCCAAAGCTGACCGACCGCCAGCGGCCACAACATGACGCTCCCTGCTCACTCGCTAGTGTCCACTTTCCACCCAAATCGGACATTCGGCTTATGTCCGCTTTCGACCCATTGCGGACATTAAGACTGCGGCCGCTTCGCGCCCATCTCGTTCACTCACGTTGCTTACGTGACTTCCCGAAACCGATCGTTCGTTCAGAGTCTGGTCGATCGACGGAAAGCGAGGGATCAGTCCGTGCATCTCTGGTCAGTAGGGGGCCCAGGAGTAGGTTGGGGAACCGGCGATGCTGAATGATGGCGTAGAAGTTTTCGGTAAGCTGCGGGATACGGCAATGCTCGACCAGCACCCCGGATTCCAGCTCGTCTCGAACGACGATCCGCGGCACGAGCGTCACGCCTTCGCGCTCACGGGCGAGCAGGCGCAGCATCGCCATGTCATCGACTTCAGCCAGGACGATCGGACGGATTCCCGCCAGATCCATCAGATGGTCAAAGCCGACCCGGATGTCGCTGTCGAGGCTCGGCAGCAAGATCGGCTCATTGCGCAGGTCTTCGGGAAAACGGAATTTGCGTTCGTCCGCTCGGGGACGGCCGACCAGGCTGACCGGCTGTTCGTCAAGCAGGTGATTACGGAAGCGCGCGCGGGCATCTTGAGGGGCGGCGCTATTCGACAGAACGACATCAATGGCATGCGATTCAAGCTGTGCGAGCAGGTCACGTATCGTGCCGGAGCGAACGATCAGCTCGACGTCCGAGCGACCGACCAGCGGCCGCAGGAACTCGAGCTGGAAATTTCGCGACAAGGTCGTGAGCGCGCCGACCCTTAAAACTTGGCGGCTTGATAAAGATCGCCCTTCAAGAGTGCTCATCAGCTCGTCGCCAGCCTGGAACATTGTGTCAGCATAGTCGAGCGCGATCTTGCCGGCCTCGGTCAAAATCAGCTTCTTGCCCGACCGTTCGAACAGCGGATGTCCCATCTGATGCTCGAGTTTTCGGATCTGCACAGACAAGGCCGACTGCGACAGGTTCATATGCGCTGCGGCTCGAGTGAGACTTCCGTCATGAGCGACCGCCCAGAAATAGCGAAGATGGTTATAATTGAGGGCTCTCATATCGTTCTATTAAAGCGAACGATGCTGCGGGTAAAATGAATTTTCTTCGCAATGACGATTTCACTAGAAACGTTAGTGAACCGATGTGCGAATCAAGGGGGACATTCCGTGCCGATCGATCTTTTGCCACTGCTGGCACCGGTGCTGCTGCTTGTCAGCGCGCTAGCCGGCTTCATGAGCCCTGGTCGCCGCCCGGGCATCTCGCCCCGGCTGGCCGAAATCGCCACGTTGATGTCGGCGCTGATCGCGGCGCTCTCGATGGGCGTGCTGATCACGAGCGGTCCGGGCACAAGCCGATTGCTCGGTGCGGACGGCATGGGGTTTTCGGTTCGGCTCGATTGGGTCAGCAGCGTGATGTTCCTGCTCGTGGCGTTCGTCGGCTGGGTCGTGGTCCGATATTCGAGGACCTATCTTGATGGCGAGGCACGGCAGGGGGCTTTTACCGGCTGGATGTGCATGACGCTCGCGGCGGTGCTTTTGCTGGTGACGTCGGGCAATTTGTTCCAGCTGGTGCTGGCCTGGATCGCGACCAGCATCTTCCTCCACCGCTTGCTGCTATTCTATCCGGACCGGGTGCAGGCGCAGCGCGCCGCGCGCAAGAAACTGGTCACCGCCCGGCTGGGCGATGTCGCGCTGATTGGTGCAGCGACGCTGCTGACGATCGGCTTTGGCACGACCGATATCGCCACGATCCTTGACATTGCTCGCTCGGGCGAAGGCCATGGCATTGCAACCGTTGCCGCGGCGCTGCTCGCGCTGGCCGCAATGCTCAAGTCCGCGCAATTTCCGACGCACGGCTGGCTGACCGAGGTGATGGAAACGCCAACCCCGGTCTCCGCCCTGCTCCACGCAGGCGTCATCAACGCAGGGGGCTTCCTGCTGATCCGCTTTGCCGATGTGATGATGCTGGCGCCGGGTGTTCTGGCCGTGTTGGTGATGGTCGGCGGCTTCACGGCGATCTTCGGCGGCATGGTCATGCTTACGCAGCCAGCGGTCAAGACCTCGCTTGCCTGGTCGACCGTGGCACAGATGGGTTTCATGATGCTGCAATGTGGCCTCGGGCTCTTCGCGCTCGCGTTGCTGCATATCGTCGCTCACTCGTTCTACAAGGCGCACGCCTTTCTCGCCTCGGGTGGCGCGGTTGACCAGATTGCCGGCTTCCGCCGCCCCGGTGCGGTTGCGATCCCGAATGCCGCGGCGGTCGGCCGTGCCTTTCTGGTGGCGCTCGGCATCTATCTTGGCGTCGGTCTGGTGTTCGATATCGGGGATAAATCGCCCCAGGCCATCGCGCTCGGTGCGATCCTGATCTTCGGTGTCGCCTATCTCTTGGCACAAGGCCTCGCCGATATGGCACCACGCGCCTTGACCCAGCGAATTGCGGTCAGTGCAGTCGGGGCCTCGCTCGGTTACTTTGCGCTTCAGGCGGCGACGAGCTGGTTGCTGATCGGCACCTTGCCGGCAACGCCTGCGCCCGGCCCGCTGGAATGGGCGCTGATCATACTCGCGGTCTTCAGCTTCGGAGTCGTCGCGGTTGCCCAGGCGATGTTCCCGTTGTGGGCTTATCACCCGGCAGCCGGTGGCCTGCGCGTCCATCTGTCGAACGGACTTTATGCCAATGCGGTCTTTGATCGCCTGCTGGGTGGCTGGTCCACCCGCCGCGCCTCGTAATCGAACCGGAGTTATCCAGCATGACCCAAGCAACTGTGGCGACGGTGATCGATCACGCGCCGCTGATGGCCGCTGCCGACAAGGCCGCCCGCGCGATCCCGCCGGTCTGGCCGCTGGCATCGAGCGTCGCGGTCAATCCCTTCCTCGGCCAGGCCGAGGAGACGCTGGCGGAGGTCGCCGCACGGCTTGGCCGGATTGGCGGCATACAAGTGACGATGCCGCGCAGCTGGTTTGCGCAGAAGATTGCAGGCGGCGAGATGATCGATGCCGATCTGTCGGCAGCGCTCGCGGTCGCACCGGTGGCGCTACAGCCGATCGATCTGGCGACGCTCAAGAAGGCAGTGCTGGAGGCATCCCGGCCGACCCAGCCGCTCCCAACGGTTGCCGAATTGGCGACAAAGGAAACCGGCACAGACTGGCCGGGGCTGATTGGCGAACGTTTTGGCGCCTGGGCAGCTTCCTATTTCGATGAGGGGCAGGCGCTGTGGGGCGCGCCGCCGATCAAGGGCGCTTATGCGGCCTGGCGGGCGGTGGCGGCGCATGATCTGACGGCAGAGATCGCCGGGTTGAAGGGCTTTGCCGCCCACGTCTCGACCGCGCCCGACCTTGCTTCGGCTGCGATTGCGCGGGCGGTCGACCGGCTCGGGCTTCCGCCAGCAAGCCTCGAAACCTATTTCCATCAGCTGCTGATGTCGCTGGGTGGGTGGGGGCAGTATGCCCGCTACAAGCTGTGGCAGGCCGAGCTCCTTGGCGGCGACGATGCGACGATCACCGATTTCCTCGCGATCCGCCTGATCTGGGAGGAGGCGCTGTTCGCCATGGTCGGCCCGCAGATTGCGAGCCGGTGGTCCAGAACCTGCGAGGCGCATGCCGAGCCGATCAAGCCGACCCGCGATCATCTTGTAAACAGCGTCCTCCAGGAAGCGGCAGAGCGGGCGGCGCAACGCAAGCTGGCGCAGATGTTCGCAGCTTCGCCCGCGATTGCCAATCATGCCCGGCCCGCCTTGCAGGCGGCATTCTGCATCGATGTCCGCTCGGAGGTCTTCCGCCGCGCGCTGGAGGCGGTCAATCCCTCGATTCAGTCGCTTGGCTTTGCCGGCTTCTTCGGGCTGACGGCATCGCACAAGCGGTTCGGCTCGGATGTCTCCGAGCTGCGCCTGCCAGTGCTGCTCAATCCGGGCGTGACCAGCGTTTCGGGCGGCCCCGACGACGCGTCAGCTGATCAAAGCCAGCGTTATTCGGCCCGCAGCAAGCGCGCCTGGGGCCGCTTCAAGCTCGCCGCCGTCTCGTCGTTCGCCTTCGTCGAGGCGACCGGGCCGGTCTATATCTTCAAGCTGATCCGCGACGCGCTCGGCCTGCACCCGACACCTTTGCCCAATGATCCAGCCCCCCGGCTTGAACCGGCGCTCGATCTCGAGGCACGGACCGGGGCTGCAGAAACCGTGCTGCGCGCGATGTCGCTGACGGGCAATTTCGCGCGCGTAATCCTGTTTGCCGGGCACTCCGCGAATGTCGTCAATAACCCGCATGCCAGTGGCCTGCACTGCGGCGCGTGCGGCGGTTATTCGGGCGAGGTCAATGCACGGCTGCTGGCGGCGCTGCTCAATGAGCCAGCGGTGCGCAAGGGGCTCGAGCCCAAGGGCATCCGCATCCCGGAGGATACGCTGTTCGTGGGCGGGCTGCATGACACGACGACCGATGCGGTGATGCTTTATGCCGATGATCATCCCTCGGCCGCACATGCGGAGGATCTCGCGCAGATCAAGCGCTGGCTGGCGGCCGCCGGTAGCGTCACGCGCGGCGAGCGGGCGCTCCGCCTGCCGCGCGCAACCGGCGAGGAAACGATCACGAAGCGCAGCCGCGACTGGTCTGAAGTGCGGCCGGAATGGGCGCTGGCCGGGTGCAAGGCGTTCATCGCTGCGCCCCGCAGCCGCACCTCTGGCAAAAGCCTTGAGGGTCGTGCCTTCCTGCATGACTATGACTGGAAGCAGGACAGCAGCTTTGGCGTGCTCGAACTGATCATGACCGCGCCGGTGGTGGTGGCGAGTTGGATCAGCCTGCAATATTATGGCTCGACCGTCGCACCGGAGACCTTCGGCGGCGGCAACAAGCTGCTCCATAATGTCGCAGGCGGCATCGGCGTGGTCGAGGGCAATGGTGGGCTGATGCGCGTTGGATTGCC
>JAJAZM010000047.1 GCA_026785645.1 Sphingomonas bacterium
ATCGTCGACCATGGCATCGACCTCATCCACCCGCCCTTCTGGTGGTGGGCCTGGGCCGAAGGGCTCAATTACCACGACGACCCGTTCGAGCGGGTTTATGAAGTGTTGATCGTGCTTGCAATCGTTGGCGGCTATGTCGTCCAGCGCTTCGTCGAAGGCATTTTCATGCGCAAGTTCGGGATGCACATCCACGTCTGGCAGCAGCTCGACAGCCGCTTTCGCCTGGTCACTGCGCGGCGCAACCCCAACATGATCATCCTGCTGGTCAGCCTGGTGTTCCGCCGCCCCGACATGGGGCTTGAGCTGGTCGCTTTGTGGACGATGCTGTCGCTGATTTTCCACGCAGTCCGTCTGGCGCAGGCCAATGCGCGCGCCGAGCGCGGCCAGGTGCTAACTGGCTGGCTGGCGTAATGAAGTGGACCGCGCTGCTTCTGGCGGGGTCGCGTCCCGGGGGCGATCCGTTTGCCGAGGTGCACGGGGCCAAGGCTAAGGCGCTGATCTTGGTGGCGGGTACTCCGATGATATCGCGGCCAGCGCGGGCGCTGCTGGATGATGAGCGGATCGACCGGGTGCGGGTGCTGGCGCAGGACGGGGCGTTGCTCGCGGCGGCGCTGCCCGACGATCCGCGGCTGACGATCGAGCGATCGGGAGCAACCATCGCCGCGACGATCGAGGCGATCATCGCCGACCCCGCGACCCGCTGGCCATTGCTGGTCACGACCGCCGACCATGCCTTGCTCGACGGCGCGATGATCGACGATTTTTGCGCTCGAGCCGAGGGCGCAGATGTTGCCATAGGGCTGGTCGAGCAGCGCGCGTTGATGGCGCGATTGCCGCAGACCAAGCGGACGTGGATCGGGTTTCGCGGCGGGTCCTATTCGGGGGCCAATCTGTTCGCACTCGGATCGCCCAAGGCGGCGCGCGCGGTGCGGCTGTGGCGCGAGGTCGAGCAGGATCGCAAGAAGGGCTGGAAATTGCTGGTCGCGCTGGGCCTGCCGGGACTGCTCGGGCTGGCGCGGCTGCGGACGCTTGAGCAGGTGCTCGATGCGATGGGGCAGCGGCTGGGGCTGTCGATCCGCGCGGTCGAGCTGGCCAATCCACTGGCGGCGGTCGACGTCGACAAGTCGGCCGACCTCACGCTGGTCGAGGCGATTATCGCGGGACGGGCATGACCGATCTGGCGATCTACGACATGGACCGCACCGTCACCCGCCGCGCGACCTACACCCCTTTCCTGCTGCATTGCGCTGCGCGGCGGGCGCCGTGGCGGCTATTGGCGCTGCCGTTGGTTGTCGGGTCGATGTTGCTCTACGTCGCCAAGCTGATTGATCGGGGGATGCTCAAGGAGATCAATCATCGATTACTGCTCGGGCGCGAAATCCATTCCGACGTGCTGAGGCCATTGGTTGCCTCATTCGCCGAAGCGACGCTGCGCAATAATATCCGCCCCGGGGCGCGGGCGGCGATCGCGCGCGACAAATCCGAGGGGCGGCGCGTGGTGATGGCCACTGCAAGCTACCGATTCTATGCCTGCGCGATCGCTGAACGACTGGGGTTTGACGATACGATCGGGACCAATTCGATCCTCGGGCTCGATGCGCGAGTTCACGCCAAGATCGACGGGGTCAATTGCTACGGCCCAGCCAAGCTCAAGATGATCGAGGCGTGGCTGGCGGCGGAGGGCGTGACTCGCGCCCATGTACGATTCTACTCCGATCATGCCAGCGATGCGCCGGTGTTCGAATGGTCCGACGAGCCGGTCGCGGTCAATCCGCACGACCGGCTGGCGCGGCTGGCGAAGGAGCGTGGCTGGCCGGTCGAGGATTGGGGGTAGGTCTTCCCCTTCAGCGTTTCGGTGCGGCCTCGCGATAGCGCCACACCAACCCCTCGACGAACGGGCTCCACAGCGGTGCCTTGATCCCGGCAAGGCGCAAGCGGCTGGCGAGCCATTGGTTGCATGTCTGGATCGCGCTGGCACGGCCCAACCCTTCGTAAAAAGCATCGCGTGGGCCGTAGCCGGGGTGGTCGATGCGGATCGGGCGGCCGCGCGAATCGAGCGTGAACGACGCTCGGACCGAAGCCCACAGCCGGCGATATTGCTCGGGCGTGACGCGGATCTCACGCGCGGCATATGTTGGATCGGCGACATATTCGACATGCATCACCCGGGCGCCGCCGGCGATTCCTGCCCAGGCGGTGCGCGGAGTGATGTCGGACCAGGTCGGCGTGTCGAGATAGACCCGCCGCTCGCCCGCGCCGAACGCGATCCACCGCGCCGACGGTGACGGGGCGGCAAAATGGCTGCGCGGGACCAGTGGCGCCCAGTCGAGACCGGCCGCACGCTCGGGGAGCAGGAGGTCGGCATGAAGACCATTGTCGGCGATGTAGATGGTGATGCCCTGATCGGGCTCGGTCCAGCCGCGGTTGACCGGGACCAGCGTCCCAAGGATCGCGGCGATGAAGTACAGGCCGGGGATTGCTGCGAGGGCAAACATCAGCTTGCGCCAGCCGCTCCACCTGTTCCGCCTGGATCGCCGGCGCCGTTTCATTTTGTGTCCCCGACTTGCCATGCCTGACGCGCCTCACTAGATGCGCCGTCACCGCTTAGACCGATGTCTTACCGATATCCTAGGCGGCACTGGTCGGGGCGTAGCGCAGCCTGGTAGCGCATCACACTGGGGGTGTGGGGGTCGCAGGTTCGAATCCTGTCGCCCCGACCATCTTCTGCCATGTCTGGCTTCGGCCTGATGGGCCGGAGGAAGCGCCTTCGAAAGGGATCATTTCCAATCATGTCCATTCTGTCGCTTCAATTGTCGCTCGCCGCCGCAGCGGCTGGTGCCCAGCCATCGGGGATGGCGGCGTTCTTCAATACGTTGTTTCTGCCGATCGCGCTGTTCCTGATCTTCTGGGTGCTGGTGTTTCGCCCGCAGTCGAAGCGCGCCAAGGCGCACAAGGCCGAGATCATGGCGATCAAGAAGGGCGATGACATCATCACCGGCGGTGGAATCCGCGGCCGCGTGACCAAGGTCACCGACGACGAAGCCGAGGTCGAGATTGCCTCTGGCGTCAAAGTCCGAGTGATGAAATCGACCATCAGCACGGTCGTCCAGCCCAAGACCAAACCGGCCAACGACTGATGTTGGACTATTCGCGCTGGAAAATCTGGTCAATCTGGCTGGTCATTGCATTCGGCGTCATTTTTTCGATTCCCAGTTTCTTCCCGAAAGCCGAGGTTGCGAGCTGGCCGTCCTACGTCCCGCGCACCCAAATCAATCTCGGGCTCGATCTTGCCGGCGGAAGCCAGCTATTGCTCGAGGCCGATGTTAGTGACGCCGCCAAGCAGCGGCTAGCAGCGATGGAAGAATCGGTCACCACCGAGCTTCGCCGCAGCGAACCGAGGATCGCGATCGGCGACGTCTCGACGCAGGGCGGGCGCTTGTCGTTCATGGTCCGTGACCCGGCGCAGTTCGACGCTGCCTATGAACGGATGCGCACCTTGTCGCAGCCGGTCGGGCTGACCGGCCGGCGCGACTGGGACGTGTCATCGGTCGATTCGACGCGGATCGTGATGACCCCGACGCCGCAGGGAGCGGCCGAATCGCTGAAGAATTCGATGGTCGTGGCGCGCGACGTGGTGCGCCGCCGGATCGACCCCAACGGCACCAAGGAAGTGACCGTCATCAACCAGGGCCAGCGGCGGATCTTGGTCGCGGTCCCGGGGGTCGAAGATCCCGATGCGTTAAAAGCGTTGATCGGCCAGACCGCGCGGCTCGAGTTCAAATTGGTCGATTTAACCGCTGACGAGGCCGAGGTCGCGCAGGGTCGTGCGCCCGCCGGAAGCCAGATTCTGCAGATGGCCGACGGTTCGGGCAAGATTGCCGTCCAGCGCCGGGTGATGGTGTCGGGCGAGCAGTTGATCAAGGCGAGCCAGAGCTTCGACCAGAATAGCCAGGCGGTGGTCTCGATCACCTTCAATACTGCAGGATCGAAGCGGTTCGGCCGGGTTACCCAGGAAAATACCGGCAAGCCGTTCGCGATCATCCTCGACGACAAGGTGCTGTCGGCGCCCAACATCAACGAACCGATCCTTGGTGGTCAGGCACAGATCAGCGGCAACTTCACTGTCGAAAGCGCCAATCAATTGGCGGTTGCGCTGGCCAGCGGCAAATTGCCGGTCAAACTCGATGTGATCGAGGAGCGCACCGTCAGCGCCGAGCTGGGAAAGGATTCGATCGACAAGGGCGCGATTGCCTCGGTCGCCGCCACGCTCGTCGTGATTGTCTTCATGCTGATCACCTACGGCCGCTTCGGGGTTTATGCGACCGCCGCCTTGCTCGCCAACGCCTTCCTGATCCTTGCCGGTCTCGCCATCTTCGGCGCGGCACTGACCCTGCCCGGGATCGCTGGCTTCGTGCTGACGATAGGCGCGGCGGTCGACGCCAATGTGCTGATCAACGAGCGGATTCGCGAGGAGCAACGGCGCGGGCGCAAGATCCTCGACGCGATCGACACTGGATATAAGGAAGCCTCGACCGCGATTTTCGACGCCAACATCACCAACGTCATCGCCGCGACGATCATGTACATGTTCGGATCTGGGCCGGTGCGCGGCTTCGCGGTAGTGCTGATGATCGGGATCATCACCTCGGTCTTCACCGCGGTCAATTTCACCCGCATGCTGGTCGCAGTCTGGGTTCGCGCCAGGCGCCCGCGCGTCCTGCACATTTGAGGGTCGGATCATGAAGCTGCTCAAACTCGTCCCCGACAACACCAACATCGATTTCATGCGGTGGCGCAACATCGCGCTGATCCTGTCGATCCTCGCTACCGTCGCGTCGCTCGCGCTGGTCGGGATCAGGGGTCTCAACCTCGGGATCGATTTCGTCGGCGGGCAGGTAGTGCGGACCAACTTCGCGCAGGCGGTGGACATCGAGGATCTGCGTAGCCGGGTGACCGCTCTGGACCTTGGTGAAGCGAGCATCCAGCAATTGAGCGACGCCCGCACCTACCAGGTGCGATTGCCCAAGCCCGAAG
>JAJAZM010000048.1 GCA_026785645.1 Sphingomonas bacterium
ACTCGGCATGGCGGTGCTCCAGCGCGCCGCCGAGGAAACCTCCAAAATCTCCAAGATCGAGGCGCATCCGCGCATGGAAGGTCGCCAGATGCTGATGGTGCTTTCGCCCAAGTAGACTGCCGTTACGGAAAGCGGTCGTTTCACCCGACGTGTAGCATTTTTGTCGCAAAGCCCAGCTTTTGCGCGCGATGGCGCTTGGCTCGCTTCCCTGAAGTGACGCCTTGCACTAGTTTCTACCGCAATCCGTAGCGCGACGGGCAAATAGGTCGCGAGCGGTATTGGGGAGAATCACATGCGCAAATCCATTTGGCTGCTGTCTGCTGGCCTCGTCGCTGTTTCGGCGCCTGCCGTCGCTCAGAGTACCACCGATCAGCCATCGACTCCGTCGGAAGCCCCGCTTGAAGCGGCGTCGGTCGACACAGCGGCCCAGGCCGCCGAGGCGGCCGATGACGGTGTGATCATCGTCACCGCCACCCGCCGCAACGAATCGCTCAGCGATGTCCCGCTGGCAGTGTCCGCAATCACCGCCGACACGATCAAGAATTCGGGCGCGGTCGATCTTCGCGGCCTCAACCAGGTCAGCCCATCGCTGTTGGTGTCCTCGACCTCGTCCGAGGCCGGCGCCGGCGGCGCGCGAATTCGCGGTATCGGCACGGTCGGCGACAATCCCGGCCTTGAAAGTTCGGTCGCGGTGTTCATCGACGGTGTCTACCGCAGCCGGATCGGCACCGGACTGACCGAACTCGGTCCGGTCGACCGGGTCGAAGTGCTGCGCGGACCCCAGGGTACCCTGTTTGGCCGCAACGCCTCGTCGGGCCTGATCCACGTCATTACCGCCAAGCCCAAATTTACCACCGAGGGTTATGGCGAAGCGACGATCGGCAATTATAATTTGCGGCGCATCGACCTCGGGATCACCGGGCCGATCACCGACTCGCTCGCGGCGCGGATCGACGGCGTGTACATGAAGCGCGACGGCTTCCTGAAGGACGTCATCTCGGGTGACCGGGTCAATGATCGCAATCGCGGGCTGCTGCGCGGCCAGTTGCTCTATCAACCGACCGACAATTTCTCGGTGCGGGTCATCGCCGATTATTCCAAGCGCAACGAGGAATGCTGCTCTGCGGTCTATCTTCCGACCCGCGATTATACCGCGACCGGGGGCAACACCGGTTTGACCCAGCCATCGACCATCGCCCGGATCGAACGCGGTCTTGGCGCGATCATCAACGACGATCCGTTCGATCGCGACGTGTCGATCACCCCCGGGCGCAGCTATAATTCTGACGTCGTCGATTATGGCGTGTCGGCGGAAATCAATTATGATTTTGGCGGTGCCGAACTGACCTCGATCACCGCGTACCGGGTCAATGATTTCGAGCGCGGCCAGGACGCCGATTTCAACAATCTCGACATCCTGTTCCGTGACGGCAGCGGTGGGTCGGCCAACCGCTTCAAGACCTTCACCCAGGAATTGCGCTTGCAGGGCAAGGCGTTCGGCGACCGGCTCGACTGGCTGGTCGGCGGTTTTGCAATGTCCGAAAATCTGCGGGTCAAGGACAATCTGTCCTACGGCGCCGATTATGCGCGCTATGCCAACTGCTTGGTCGCCAACAACTTCGTCAATGGCACCGGCCAGGCGGCGTTGCTGCAGACCAGCAACCCGACCTGCTTCAACACTGCGGTCGCGACCGGTGTCCGGTCCGCGCTGCAGACAGCATTTCTCGCCGCCGCAGGCAATGCGCCGCTTCAGGGCATACTCGCTGGCCAGATCTTCGTGCTCAGTGCGTTCGCCCGGCTTCCGGCCTCGCCCGGGTTCGTCCCCGTCAACTTCGGTGCCGGTCCGTTCATCAACAGCGGCTTCACCAATATCTCGCTGGCCAGTTCCGCCGGGATGCGGACGTTCGACGGCGTGACGACCGACGACGAGTTCGTCCAGAAGGACACCAACTTCTCGGTGTTCACGCATAATATCGTGTCAATTACCGATCGCCTCAAGCTGACGCTTGGCGTGCGCTTCACCCACGACAAGAAGGAGCTCGATGCCGAGCTTCGCGACAATAATACGTTGTGCGCGTTCTTCTCCGCCGTTCCGTCACTGGTCTCGCTCCAGACGCTGCCGTGCGTCATCCCTTCGGCACCCGGTGGCTCCTATTCGTCGAGCAGCACGAAGAAGGAAAACAAGTGGACCGGGACGGCGGTGCTCAGCTGGAAGCCGATCGACGCGATCCTGCTCTACGGCAGCTTCTCGCGCGGCTATAAGGCGGGCGGTTTCAACCTCGATCGGGCGGCGCTCCAGCGCAGCAACGGCAATGGCGCAATCGTCGCCAACGCGGTGCTCAGCCGGCTCAAGTTTGCCCCCGAAATCAACAATGCGTTCGAATTGGGCATGAAGTATAAAAGCCGCATGATCGACGTGAACTTCGCGGTCTTCCGTCAGGACTTCAAGGACTTCCAGCTCAACACCTTCAACGGCCTCAACTTCGAGGTCGCGACGGTCAACAGCTGCGGTGACGATCTCAACGGTACCGACAGCGACAGCAGCTCGCTGACCGGCGGCTGCCCCGGCAAGCTCAAGGCCGGCGTCCGCTCGCAGGGTGCCGAGCTCGAAATCTTCACCCGCCCGTTCCGCAATGTGCGCGTCAACGGCGGCCTGACCTATGTCGAGACCAAGTATCGGCAGGATCTGGTCGGCGCCGACGGTGTCCCCTTCTCCAACCAATTGTTCCAGCTGCCGGGCCGCAACCTGTCGAATGCGCCCGAATTGTCGCTCACCGGCTCGTTCAGCTGGACCCCGCCGATCGGCTCGAACGGCCTTCGCGGCTTGCTCTATCTCGATGCCCGCCATGTCAGCAGCTTCAACACCGGATCGGATCTCGACATCGAAAAGACCCAGCGGGCCTTCTCGATGGTCAACGGCCGCGTCGGCTTGAGCGGCCGGGACGGAATGTGGGGCGTCGAGCTGTGGGTGCAGAACATGTTCAACCGCAACTACAAGCAAGTGGCATTCGATACGCCGCTTCAAGGCAGCTGCACCGAACGCGGCGCACAGCAGGGCTTTTGTACCGCACTGCTTCCGGGCACCGGCTTCCCGAACCGAGCGACCCAGCTGTACAGCGCCTTCCTCGGCGAACCGCGCACCTTCGGCATGACGCTCAAGGCCAAGTTCCGCGCCGCACGTCCGATGCCGGTGGTCGAGGCCGAATTGCCGCCGCCGCCGCCGCCGCCCCCGGCAGCGACCCAGACCTGCAGCGATGGAACGGTGATCCTGGCGACTGCGGTCTGCCCGCCACCGCCACCGCCGCCGCCGCCCCCGCCGGAGCCGGAGCGCGGCTAAGTCGCTTTGCTAAATTGGAAAGGGCCTCGCCATCCGGCGGGGCCTTTTTCTTGTTCGCTTGTGCGCGCTCAGGCGGCTTTGCTGGGGCGTTCGGCCGGGCTGGTCGCGGCTGACAGTGCATTGCGCAGCTCGGCGATCTGGCCGACGCTCAGTTTCCGCCCTGCGCCATTGGTCAGATAGAAAGTGTCGACCGCGCGCTCGCCATAGGTTGCGATATGCGCCGAATGAATCTGGTGACCGAGCTCGTGGATCGCCAGCGCAAGCCGTGCCAGCAATCCGTTCTGGTCGCGCGCATTGACCTCGACCACCGTCGTGCGGGTCGATGCGCGCTCGGCAATCACCACCGACGGCGCGACCGCAAAGGCGGCGCGGCGGCGCGGCAAAGGCTGGGTCGGCGGCGGCGGCGGAAGCTCATCGGTCACCAGCGCCTGTTCGATCGCCTTGACCAGCCGGCCGCGATGCTTGCGGTCGGTGTACGGCCGCCTTTGGCTGTCCTGGACCAATAGATTGTCGATCGCCATTCCGTCGCGGCTGGTGTGGATCCGCGCGTCGATGATCGACGCCTCGGCCCCCGCCAGCGCGGCCGCAACGCGATAGAATAATCCCGGCCGGTCGGGCGCAAACACGCTGATCCGGGTCGCCCCAGATCCGGGCTCCTCCGCCGCGACCACGCTCGGTACCATCTCGCCGATGCGCGATTCGGCGGCGGCAATCTGCCGCGCATTGGCCAATTGCCATCCTTTGGGTTCGGCCAGCCAGTAACTGTCGGGCAATCGCCGTGCATGCGCCTTCGCCGCCGCCGCCGACCAGCCCAGATCCGCCGCCAATTGGGCCTGCCGCGCCGCGACCTGCTCGCTTCGCCCGCGCTGCTTGTGGCCCAGCCGCAGCCGCTCCTCGGCGGCGTCGTACAGCGTCCGCAGCAATTGCCGCTTCCACTGGTTCCATGTCCCCGGCCCGACCGCGCGAATGTCGACCACGGTCAGCATCAGCAGCAGCCGCAGCCGCTCGGGGCTTTGCACCTTGCCAACGAAATCCACGATCGTCTTGGGGTCGGCCAGGTCGCGCTTGAAGGCGGTGGCCGACATCAGCAAATGGTTGCGCACCAGCCATGCGACGGTTTCGGTCTCGGCCGGGTCGAGCCCGAAGCGCGGGCCGAGCGCCTGCGCCACTTCCTCGCCAAGCACGCTATGATCGCCCTTCCGCCCCTTGGCGATATCGTGCAGCAGCACCGCGACATACAGCACGCGCCGCGACCCCAATTGGCGGAACAAGGCGGTCGACAGCGGATGATCCTCGGCCAGTTCGCCGCGCTCGATCTTGGCCAGCAGTCCGATCGCGCGGATCGAATGTTCGTCGACCGTATAATGGTGATACATGTCGAACTGCATCTGCGCGACGACCCGCCCGAAGTCGGGAACGAAGCGCCCGAATACCCCAGCCTCATTCATCCAGCGAAGCACCAAATCGGGGTTGGCGATGGCGGTCAGCACTTCCAGGAATAGAGCGTTGGCGGCGGGATCGTCGCGCACCGAATCGACCGCCCGCGAATCGCGGGTCGCGGCGCGCATCGCCTTGGGATGGATCTCCAGCCGCTCTCGAGCGGCCAGTGCGAACAGTTCGACCAGCCGCACCGGATCGGCGGCCAGGAAGCTCTCGTCGGGGATCGACAATCGCCCGCGATCAAGGCTGAAGCCGTGCAATTTGGCGGGTCGGCGGCGGAAGGTCGGGAGCGCGAACCGCCGTCCCTCGCGGCCCATCCGCTCGTCCAGCTGGGCAAGGAAGATGCCGGTCAGATCGCCGACCGCCTTGGCCTGCAGGAAATAGAATTGCATGAACCGCTCGACCGCCGATTTGCCCGGTCGCTCGGCATAACGCAGCGCTCGGGCAATCGCCGGCTGATTGTCGAACCCGAGCCGATCCTCACCCCGTCCTGCGGCCAGGTGGAGGTGGCAGCGGACCGACCAGAAGAAGCGCTCGGCGCGCTCGAACCGGCGAAATTCGGCCGCGCTGAGCAGCCCGCGCTCGACCATGTCCTCGGGCCGCTCGATCCCGAACAAATGGTTGGCGATCCAGTACAGCGTATGGAGGTCGCGAAGCCCGCCTTTGCCGTCCTTGACGTTGGGCTCGACCAGATAGCGGCTGTCCCCGCTGCGGATGTGGCGCTCGTCGCGCTCGGCCAGCTTGGCGGCGACGAACGCCCTGCCGCTGCCCGCCCCGCCGCTGCCCGCCCCGACGCCCGACCCCGTCACCACCTGCTTTCGAAACCGCGCATTGGCGGCGTCGAACAATCCCGCATCGCCCCAGATCCAGCGCGCCTCGAGCATTGCGGTGCGGATGCTCATGTCGCTCTTGGCGAGCGCGATCAAATCGTCGGGGGTGCGCACCGCATGGCCGATCTTCAACTTCAGATCCCACAGCGCATAGAGCGTGGCCTCGACCAGTGGCGCGGCTTCTCCCGCATCCTCCAGCCGCACCAGGAACATCAGATCGACGTCGCTGTGCGGCGCCATTTCGCCGCGCCCGGTGCCGCCCAGTCCGACCAATGCGATCCGCCCCGCAATCGTCCCGCCGATCCGCGCCGCCGCGCTGTCAAACGCCAGCCGCACCAACTGGTCGGCCAGGAAGGCATAGGATGCCGCCGCCATCCGCCCGCGCGACGGCGCCGCCATCAGCCGCGCCGCAATTACCCCCCGCCCATGCGCCAGCGCTTCGCCCAGCACCGCTCCGACGAGATCGGGCGCCGCCGCGATCCGGTCGGCCACCACCCGCCGATCAACAATCGCCCGCCGATCCTCGATCAGGTCAAAGCGTGGGGCGGGCATCAGTGTTGCTTCTCGGCGGGGAAGGGTCGTTCACGATTCAGGCGGGCGTGCATCCGCGTAGCATAGGGATGCCCGCCGTCGCCGTCATCAGTTCCCGCTTGGCCTATTGCGCCGGTGTCAGCGTCAAATCGCTTTGTGTCGCTTCCGTCCCGACAGCGCCTGTGCCAAGCCCGCCGATGAAAGGCGAGAAGGTCGGCGTTGGGCTGGTGCTGGTGCGTTTGCGCTAGGCCGTGCGGCGCGCCGGATAGACCTTCAACCTCGCGGGGGTAATGTTCAGGTCATGAAACGTTTGTTGAAATGGGTCGCGGCGTTGGCTGTCTTGCCAATCCTCGCCTGTGGTCTCTATCTGGCGATCGGACTGACGCGTTCGCTTGATCCGGTTCCGCAATTTGGCACCCGCGCGCCCACCGTCCTGATCACGAATGTCACGGTCATCGATGTCGGTACTGGGAAGGCCTTGCGCGACGTAGACGTGCAGATTGTAAACGGGACGATCGCCGAGATCGCCGATGTCGTCGCCGACGTTGCAAAGCCAGCTGAAACGGTCATCGATGGTCGTGGCAAATATTTGATCCCGGGCCTGTGGGACGCACATATCCATACGGTCGCGCTTTCGGATCGTCTTCATTTCCCGTTGATGCTCGCCGCTGGGATCACTTCCGCTCGAAACATGGGCGACGGCTGTTCGTGGACCAGCGATTTGCGCTGCTCGCCCGACCGCATGACGTGGCAAAAATCAGTCCAATTGCCCAACATCGTGGCCACGGCCAGCTATCACATCGAGGATCTTGATCGTCCCGCCGACGCGCGCGCGCTTGTCCGGGCGATCAAGGCGCGCGGTGATGAAATGATCAAGGTCCAGATTGAGGATGACCCTGACGCCAGCAAGTTCAAGGCGCTGGTCGAAGCCTCGAGTAGCGAAGGCATGTCCGTTTCCGGCCATGTGCCATCGAGCGCCGATCTGACCGAGCCAGCTTTTGCTGCGTTCGCGAGTATCGAGCATGATACGCAATTGATGCCGCTTTGTTTGCGCGTTTCCCAAGTAAGGTGTGACAATCTGCTCGCTACGCTGGCGGCGCGCAAAACGGCCTATGTGCCGACCCACGTCGCGTCGAGTGGACAGGATGTCGCTCTTGCCCGCCACGAGTCCGATCAGGACGATGTCCTTGGCTTCACGAGTTCCGCAATTTCTACGCTGTGGCGCGCCTATCGCCTGATCCACCGATCGGGAATCGACCAAGCCGATCTGGTCGATCTAAAGCGTCAGCATGAAAACGCGCTGCGCTTGACGCTTCGGGCACATCGCGCCGGCGTCCCGATTCTCGCCGGGTCCGATGCGCTCGATGCCTTCGTCCTCCACGGTGAGTCGTTGCATGACGAACTTGCCTATCTCGTTCGCGCCGGCCTGACCCCA
>JAJAZM010000049.1 GCA_026785645.1 Sphingomonas bacterium
CCACCAGCTCGGCCGCGACGAAGCCCGCCGCCGGATCGCCGGCAATATCGACCAGCTCGCCGGGCATATCCCCGGCGGCGCGGCGCAAGTCGATTCGCATTGGGTCGGCGACACGCTCAACCTCAATGTCCACGCCATGGGACAGGAAGTGAAAGCGGTGATCGCGGTGGGCGAGAAAGTGGTCAATTGCACCATCGACCTGCCCGGGATGCTCAGCCTGTTCGCGGGACCGATCGAGGCGTTTCTGAAGCACAAGGGCGACGACTTGCTGCTGGAGGACAAGCGGAAGTCTTGATCAGCGCCTGATTGACGTCATCGGCGAACGCGTGAGCGCGCGAGCGCGCTTCCGCCTTAGACGATCAGACACTAAGCTGCGTTCATGCAGCGGGGAGTCGGCATGCGTCATTTCGTGATTATCGGGTCGGGGCCGGCGGGATTTTACACCGCCGAGGCGCTGGCCAAGAGTTTCGGCGGCGCGGCGCGGATCGACATCATCGACAAATTGCCGGTGCCCTACGGCCTGATCCGCTTCGGGGTCGCGCCCGATCATCAGTCGATCAAGGCGGTCGCCAAGCGCTACGACAAGGTCGCCGATGATCCCCAGGTACGGTTCGTCGGCAATGTCTCGGTGGGGGAAGCGGTCAGCGTTGATGAATTGCGCGGGCTGTACGACGCGGTGATCTTGGCTACCGGCGCTCCGCACGACCGCGCGCTCGGCATCCCCGGCGAAGATCTTCCCGGCGTGATTGGGTCGGCGGCGTTCGTCGGCTGGTATAATGGCCACCCCGACTTCGCCGACCTCGATCCCCCGCTCGACGGCCGGCATGCGGTGGTGATCGGCAATGGCAATGTCGCGCTCGACGTGGCGCGAATCCTGTCGAAGACCCGCGCCGAATTTGCCGGATCGGACATCGTCGGCCATGCCATCGATGCGCTCGACCGGTCGCGGATCGAAAAGATCGCCTTCCTCGGTCGGCGCGGGCCGCACCAGATTGCGATGACTCCAAAGGAGTTGGGCGAGCTCGGGCATCTCGCGGCAGCAGAGCCCTGTGTCGATCCGACCGATTTCCCGTCGCTTGCCGAGGATGAGGCGCTCGACCCAGGATTGCGTAAATCGGTCGCTCATTTGCGCGCCTTCGCCGCATTGTCGCCGACCGGGGATAAGCCCAAAGCAATCATCTTCGATTTTTTTGCCAAACCGCTTCGCATCGAGGGAGAGGGACGCGCCGAGCGGGTAATCGTCGAGCGGACCCGGCTCGACGGCGGCCGCGCGGTCGGAACCGGGGAAACCTATGCCATGCCGGCCGACCTGGTGGTGAGCTGCATCGGTTATTCATCGCCGCACATCGATGGCGTCCCGTTTGACGAGGCAGGCGGCAAATATCGCAACGACCATGGCCAGATCGATGACGGTCTTTATTGCGTGGGCTGGGCGCGGCGCGGCCCGTCGGGGACGATCGGCACCAACCGGCCCGACGGCTATGAGGTCGCCGAACAGGTCGCAGGCGCGATGCTGCCGGGATCGGACGGCTGCAAAAGCGGGGGCGAGGCGCTCGATGCGTTGCTTGGGCAGCGCGGCGTGAAATCGACCAGCTTTGCCGAGTGGCGGCGGATCGAGGCGGCCGAGACTGCGGCGGCGCGCCCCGATTCACCCCGTGAGAAATACGTCCGGCATCACGATTGGCTCAAGGTGCTCGGCCACTAGCCCGACACTGCTTGCCTAACGTAACACCCCAAGCTAGGAAGCCCGCGCTCCTGCACCGGACCCAAAAGGTCCGGTCCCGGTCGGGGAGTAGCTCAGCCTGGTAGAGCACTGTCTTCGGGAGGCAGGGGCCGGAGGTTCGAATCCTCTCTCCCCGACCAACATTCAAAAGTGACCCTCAGTGGAACGATCACTTTTGAATTATCCGCCGGATGGCGTCTGTTTCCTTACGCCGACACGTCCTCGGGCGATTTCACCAGTGCTTTCAACAACGCTTCGGCCGCCGCCTCGCTCGACGGCGGATTCTGGCCGGTGATCAGCAAGCCGTCCTGAACTACATAAGAGCTGAAATCGGCGCCCTTCGAATAATCACCGCCCTTGGCTTTCAGCATATCCTCGAGCAGGAACGGCACGATGTTGGTCAGCCCGACGGCTTCTTCCTCGCCATTGGTGAAGCCGGTGACTTTCTTGCCCTTGACCAGCGGCGCACCCTGCGGGGTGGTAACATTCTTGAGCACTGCGGGGGCGTGGCAGACCAAAGCAACGGGTTTTCCCGCGGCGATCGTGGCTTCGATCAACGCCTTGGAATCGACATCCTCGGCGAGGTCCCACATCGGGCCGTGGCCACCCGGATAGAATACCGCATCGAACCCGTTCGGATCGATTTCGCCAAGCACTTCGGTCGCGGCGAGCTGGTCCTGCGCTTGCCCATCGGCCTTGAAGCGGCGGGTGGCGTCGGTCTGCGCGTCGGGAGCATCGCTCTTGGGGTCGAGCGGCGGCTGGCCGCCCTTGGGGCTGGCGAGCGTGATGGCGTGGCCGGCGTCCTTCAGCACATAATAAGGCGCTGCAAATTCTTCGAGCCAGAAGCCGGTCTTCTTGCCGGTATCGCCGAGCTGGGCGTGGCTGGTGAGCACCATCAGGATATTCATTAGGATGTCTCCATGATCATCCCCGCCCGCCGCCTAGATAGGAACGAGCGCCGCCGATGGAAGGGCTCAGGTGGCGAAGCTCGGGTCTAGCCGGTACGCCTTCCTCAGCAGCGCGGGCCACGCCAGCAGGTTCGCCGCCAACTTCAGCCCGACGCCGCCTTGCTCGGCCGCGAGTTCGGGTGTGCCTTGGGGCGGATTGTTGAGCTTGTCGCCAGCGCTCAGCGCCATCACCTGCGCCTGGCATGCGCGCTCGAGGAAATATAGCTTGATGAAGCATTCGCCGACATTGCCGCCAACCGCCAGCGTGCCATGGTTGCGGAGCAGCATGGCGTTTTTCGTGCCGAGATCCTCGACCAGCCGTTCGCGCTCCTCAAGCTCGGTCGCGACGCCTTCATAATCGTGGAAGGCGAGGTCGCCGCGGACCAGCATCGCGGTCTGGGTGATCGGCAGCAGCCCGTCCTGATGCGCCGCCACCGCCTGCCCCTGCGGCGTATGGAGGTGCATCACTGCATGGGCATCGTCGCGCGCCATATGGATCGCAGAATGAATAATGAATCCCGCGGGGTTGGTGATGAACGGGGTCTGGTCGACCGGATTGCCGTGGATATCGACCTTGACCAGCGATGAAGCAGTGACCTCCTCGAACATCAACTGGTACGGATTGAGCAGGAAATGATGCTCCGGGCCCGGGATACGCGCCGAGAGATGGGTGAAGATGAGGTCGTCCCAGCCATAATAAGCGACCAATCGGTAGGCGGCGGCGAGATCGACCCGGATCGCCCATTCCTCCGCACTGACTCGCTCTTTCATCGAGGGAATCGCGAGGTCATGAATCGGCGCGGTGCCGGTGATCCCGCGGTTCATCGTATCGACTCGGTTCATGGCGCTGGATCCTGCTGGGCGATAAGGTCGGGATGGGCGGCGGCGAAGGCAGGATGCGCGCTGGCCGATTCGTCGGCGCGGCGGAGCGCGGGGTACGGCGCGATCGGCACCGCGAACCGCCGGGCGTTGTAGAGCTGGGGGACGAGGCAGACATCGGCGAGGCTGGGCTCATCGCCGAACAGGAAGGCGCCGGCGCGGGGCGCAGCGAGCGCTTCCAGCGCGACAAGGCCCTCGGTCACCCAATGGGCATACCAGGCGTCGCTCTGCGCCTGGCTCACGCCAAGCGTTCCGCCGAGATATTTGAGCACGCGGAGATTGTTGAGCGGATGGATGTCGCAGGCCACGGTCATCGCCAGCGCGCGGACATGGGCGCCGTCGGCGGGTTCGCGCGGCATCAGCGGCGGGTCGGGAAATTTCTGGTCGAGATAGACCGCGATGGCCAGGCTCTGGGTCAGTTTGAGCCCGTCGATCTCAAGCATCGGCACGAAGCCTTGCGGATTGAGCGCTCGATAGGCGGGGTCTTTCTGCGCACCCTCGGCCAGATTGACCGAGTGGCGGTCATACGCGATGCCCTTCAGATTAAGCGCGATCCGCACCCGGTACGCCGCTGAGGAGCGGAAATAATCGTGGAGCAGGGGCCGCGTCATGACGTCAGTCTAACCATCTCCCATGAAAGGCGCCACCACCTGTGGGGGAACGCGGATCGGGCGGCCGGCGGCCTTGTCGATGATCGCCCACTGGGTCACCGCGCGGACCCGGACCTTACCGTCCGCGCCGACGAATTCCATGTGCCGATCGAACCGCGCGCCCTTGGGTGTCTCGCCGACCCAAGTGCGGCCGGACAGGGTCTCGCCGTCGAACGCGGGGCGGAGATAATCGATCTCGTGGCGGACGACGACCCAGATATAGGCATCCTGGTGCGCGGGGTCGGCAACGCTGTACCAATGGGCCAGCGCGACCTCCTGGATCCACTGCACCCACACCGCATTGTTGACATGGCCGAGCTCGTCGATGTGCTCGGGAAGCGCGGTGACCTGATGCTCGAAGATCGCGCGGGCCTCTTTCATCGGCCGAGCTGGGTCAGGACGAAGGCATAAGCTTCGGCGACTTCGTGGAGCGCGTTCCAGCGGCCCGACTTGCCGCCATGGCCCGCGCCCATGTTGATCTTCAAGAGCAGGAGGTTGTCGTCAGTCTTGGTGGCGCGTAGCCGGGCGGCCCATTTGGCGGGCTCCCAGTAAGTCACGCGCGGGTCGTGGAGGCCGCCGGTGATCAGCAGCGGCGGATAAGCCTGGGCGGTGACATTGTCGTAGGGCGAGTAACTGCGGATCAGCTCGAACGCTTCGCGATCCTCGATCGGATTGCCCCATTCGGTCCATTCGCCCGGAGTGAGCGGCAGCGTGTCGTCGAGCATCGTGCTGAGCACATCGACGAACGGCACGTCGGCGACCACCGCGCCATAGAGGTCGGGCGCCTGGTTGATCACCGCGCCCATCAGCTCGCCGCCGGCCGATCCTCCCTGCGCGGCGACCTGTCCGGCCTTGGCATAGCCGGCGTCGATCAGTCCGCGAGTGACGTCGACGAAGTCGTTGAAGGTGTTGGTGCGGCTTTTGAGCTTGCCGTCGAGGAACCATTGATAGCCGAGGTCGTCGCCGCCGCGGATATGGGCGATGGCGAAGGCTACCCCGCGATCGACTAGGCTGAGGCGGCTGGTCGAGAAACTCGGCGGGATGGCGTAACCATAAGCGCCATAAGCATAAACGAAAAGCTTGCCCGAGCCGTCGAGCTTGGAGTCGCGGCGGCGGAGGACCGAGACCGGTACCATTTTGCCGTCGCGCGCGGCAATCATCAGTCGGTCGGTGACGTATAGCGCCGGGTCGTAGCCCGAGGGGATCTCCTGGACCTTGAGCACCTCGAGCCGGTCGTCGGCGGGGTGATAGTCGTAGGCCGTGCCGGGGGTGACCATCGACGAATAATGCAGTCGATACGCCTCGGGCGCGTAATCGGGATTGCCCGAAAAACCTGCGCTGTAGCTCGCCTCGGCGAAGGGCACGCGCTGTTCGATGCCGGTGGCGTAATCGCGAAGCACAAGCTGGTCGAGGCCGTCGACGCGGCTGGTGATCAGCTGATGATCGCGGTGCGTGGCGATCCCGCGAAGGTAAGTGCGGTCGCTTCCGGCGACGACGGTCGACCAATCGGCGGGTCTGGCCGGGTCGGCGCTGGCAATCCGGAAATTCACGTGATCGTCATTGGTCAGAATCCACAAACTGCCGTGCGCCGAATCGACTTCATACTGGACGTCGGGGGTGCGCGGGCGGATCAGGGTGAGCGGTGCGTAGGGATTGTCGGCGGGAACGAAACGGACTTCGTTCGAGCTGTTGTTGCCGGTCGAGATCAGGATGAAGCGATCGTCGGTGGTGCGCCCGACCCCGACCGAAAATGCGATGTCGGCCGTCTCATCGTAGAGCGTGACTGCCGCCGCAGGGTCGGCGCCGATGCGGTGATAACGCGCGCGATAGCTGCGCCACTGGTCGTTGACCTCGGTGAATACCAGCCCGGCCGAGTCGCTGGTCCACACCGGCTGACCGATGCCGACCGAAGTGACGGTCTCGATGTCCTTGCCCGAGACGAGGTCGCGCACCACCAATTTGAACCGTTCCGACCCGTCGTCGTCGACCAGGGTGGCGAGCTTCGCGCCGTCGGGGCTGACCGCGAATGCGCCGAGGCGGAAATATTCCTTGCCCTCGGCCCCGGCATTTTCGTCGAAGATCAGCTGGTCGTCGCCGCCGGCCACAGGTTTGCGATACCATAAACGATATTGCGTCCCTTCCTTGAATGCCGACCAGTAAAGCCAGTCGCCATCCTTGAGCGGCGGCGAGCTATCATCCTCCTTGATCCGCCCCTTCATCTCCTGGAACAGGCTCTCGACCAGCGCGGCATGCGGCGTCATCGCGGCTTCGAAATAGACATTCTCGGCCTTCAAATAATCGAGCACGTCGGCGTCGGTCACCTCGGGATAGCCGGGATCGCGGATCCAGGCCCAATCGTCGGTCAGGGTGACGCCGTGATGGGTCGCGCTGTGAGGTTTGCGCGCAGCGACGGGGGGCGGGGCAAGGCTCATTGATTCTCCTGGGCATTGGCGAAACTGGCAGTTCGGCCCTATCTAGCGAGCGAAGAGGAGTAAGCCCATGTCTTCCTATGCCGACCGCCTTGCCGCCTTACGCGAGCAGCTCAAGGCCGACCGGCTCGACGGGTTCGTCGTGCCGCTGACCGACGAGCATATGAGCGAATATGTCGGAAGCTACGCCAAACGGCTCGAATGGCTGACAGGGTTCAAGGGATCGGCCGGATCAGCGGTCGTGCTGCCCGAGGCGGCGGCGATATTCACTGACGGGCGCTACACGCTGCAGGTGCGAAGCCAGGTCAGCGGATCCGAATGGAGCTATCAGTCGGTGCCCGAGACCAGCGCCGCGGAGTGGCTTCGCGAGCATGCCCCGTCGGGCGCACGGATCGGTTACGATCCGTGGCTGCACACTAGCGACTGGGTTAGCCAGGCCAAGGAGCAGCTTGCGGCCAAGGGCGCCGATCTGGTCGCGGTCGGCGCCAACCCGATCGACTTGGTGTGGGGCGACCGGCCCGAGCCGTCGAAGGCGCGGCTGGTGGTCCAGCGCGATGAGCTTGCCGGACGCTCGTCGGCCGACAAGCGCCAGGAAATGGCCGACTGGCTGGCCGAGAACAAGGCCGATACGGCGGTGCTCGCGGCGCTCGATTCGATCGCCTGGACCTTCAATTTGCGCGGCGCCGATGTCAGCCATACGCCGGTGGCGCTGGCTTATGCGCTGGTCAATCGCGACGGGACGGCGGAACTGTTCGTCGACCCCGACAAGGTTGGCGACGAGGTCAAGGCGCATCTCGGCAATGGCGTGCGGCTGCACGATCGCGCCGATTTCGAGGGCTTTCTTAAGGGGCTGAGCGGCAAGAATGTCGCGGTCGATCCCGAGCGGTCGGTGGCGGCGATCGGGCAGGCATTGGAAGAGGCGGGCGCGTCGGTGTGGCGGGTGCGCGATCCGGCGGTGTTGCCCAAGGCGATCAAGAACAAGGCCGAGATTGCCGGTCACCAGGCGGCGCAGGCGCGCGACGGCGCGGCGATTGCGCGCTTCCTGCGCTGGGTCGAGGCCGAAGCGCCATCGGGCAAGCTCGACGAACTCAACGCCTCCGACCGGCTCCAGCAGTTTCGCGCGGAAGGCGGGATGCTTCGCGACCTTTCGTTCGACACCATCTCGGGCAGTGGCCCGAATGGCGCGATCGTCCATTACAAGGCGTCGCCCGAGACCAACCTGCCGCTCGAGATGAACAGCCTCTATCTGGTCGATTCGGGCGGGCAATATGAGGATGGCACGACCGACATCACGCGGACGCTCGCGATCGGTCAGCCGACCAACGAGATGCGCGACCGCTTCACGCGGGTGCTGCAGGGCCATATCGGGATTGCGACGGCGCTGTTCCCCAAGGGCACGCGCGGGTCGCAGCTCGACAGTTTTGCTCGTCGGGCGTTGTGGGAGGCCGGGGTCGATTATGCTCATGGCACCGGCCACGGCGTCGGCGCTTTCCTGTCGGTCCACGAAGGGCCGCAACGGATATCGCCGGCCGGATCGAGCCAGTCGGGCGGCGACGAACCGCTCGCGGCGGGCATGATCCTCAGCAACGAGCCGGGCTATTACAAGACCGGTGCCTACGGCATCCGGATCGAGAATTTGGTGCTGGTTGTCGAGAAAGTGGTCGACGGCGCGGAGAAGGAGATGCTTGGCTTCGAGACGCTGACCTTCGCCCCGATCGAACGGCGGCTGGTGGCCAAGGAAATGCTGTCGGCCAGGGAAATTGCCTGGTTCGATGGCTATCATGCCGAGGTGGTGGCCAAGATCGGCCCGCAACTGTCGGGCGAGGAACGCGTCTGGCTCGGAGCCGCCTGCGCGCCGCTCTAGTCGACCTCAGGAACCGGTTTTTCAGGCTCGGTCTCGCGGCTCTGCGACTTGCGGCGCCGCAAATTTTCCCGCAGCGCGACGGCGAGCCGGTCGTCGCGTTGCTGATCGGCCTTTGACATGGATCACGCCCTATAGCGCGCCGGCGCTCCCGCCAAGCGGGTTGACGCCGCGCGCCGCGCTGGCCATAGGCCGCGCGTCCATCCGGAATGCTGTCGTAGCTCAGTGGTAGAGCGCATCCTTGGTAAGGCTGAGGTCGTGAGTTCAATCCTCACCGACAGCACCAGCCCCGATTTCAGAATGTCGGGGGGGCATTGTGAAATCGGGGCTATCTTCTCCCCGCCGACGATTGCCCGCGATTGACCCCGCGCGCGCGCCGCGTCATGCGCGATGCATGCGCTTTTTCTCCGACAATGCCGCTGTCGCCTGCCCCGCCGTGATCGAGGCGCTGGTCGCCGCCAACCGGCACGACACCGCTTACGACGGCGATGCGTGGAGCCTCAAGCTCAACCGCGCTTTCTCGGATGTGTTCGAGGCCGAGGTCGAGGCGTTGTGGGTGACCACCGGCACTGCCGCCAACAGCATCGGCCTCGCCATGCTATGCCCGCCGACCGGGGCGATCCTGTGTCACCGTGAGGCGCATATCGAGAATGACGAGGCCGGCGCCCCGGCGATGTACAATGGCGGTGCCAAGCTGATGCTGCTCGACGGGCCGGGGGCCAAGGTCACGCCGGAGGCGGTCGAAGCGGCGTGCGCGCGGATCCGCCCCGACGTTCACCAGGTTCAGCCAGCGGCGCTGTCGATCACCAACGCCACCGAATATGGGCTGACCTACTCGGCGGCCGAGACGGCAGCGCTGGGCGAGGCGGCCAAGGCGCGCGGGCTCGGCTTCCAGCTCGACGGCGCGCGCTTCGCCAATGCGGTCGCGTCAACCGGCGCTAGTCCGGCCGAACTGACATGGAAAGCCGGGGTCGAGGTGCTGAGCTTCGGCTTCGTCAAGAATGGCGGAATGAATGCGGAAGGCCTAATCTTCTTCGACAAAAGCCACGCCGAGCGCGCGCGGGTGCTGCGCAAGCGATCGGGACATTTGCTGTCCAAGGGCCGCTATCTTGCGGCGCAATTGCTGGCGATGCTCGACGGCGACGTGTGGCTGGCCAACGCCCGCGCC